>JAAAOL010000293.1 GCA_009908885.1 Bacteroidota bacterium
AATCCCGGATTCTCCGGAACGGACCAGTTTTCGTACCGCGTCCAGGATGAAGAAGGAGCCGTTTCCAACGATGCGACGGTGACGATTAGCGTAAGCACCGCGAATCAGGCTCCGACCTTCACGAGCACGCCGCCCACCACGGCGCAGCGGGGAGCGTTGTATCGATACACCGTCACGGCGCAGGATCCGGAAGGCGATCCGCTGGCCCTGTCAGCCCCGACGCTGCCGTCCTGGCTAACCCTGACCGACCAGGGAGGTGGTGAGGGAACGCTCGAAGGGACGCCCGGTGCGGACGGCACGTATTCCGTCGTGCTGCGCGTCACGGACGGCGACCAGGCGTCGACGGAGCAATCCTTCTCGATCACGGTGTCCGTGAACGCTGCGCCCACCGTCGTCGATGATGAGGCGGAAACGCAGGAAGACGCCGAGGTGGTCATTGCCGTACTGGCTAATGACAGCGACCCGAACGGCGACGCCCTCACCGTGACCAGCGTGACCGATCCGATGCACGGCACCGCGGCGATACAGGACGACGCCACCATTCGGTACGTCCCGGCGCCTGACTACAACGGAATGGATCAGTTTCAGTATGTCGTCAGCGATGGCATCAACGAGCGCCAGGGAACGGTCACCGTCACCGTCACTGCGGTCAATGATGCGCCGGGCGTCCCGACGATTACGGCCCCTGATAACGGCGCTCGCATCACCATCTCAGGCGATCCCTCGACGACGATGACGGCACGCTGGGAGGCGGTGTCCGACCCCGATGGCGATACGGTGACCTATACGTGGCAGCTCTCTCTCTCCGAGACCTTCGCTGCGGACGACCTGCTCTATGAAACAGACGTAGACGAACAGACGACCGCTTCGATCGAATATGGGACGCTCGGCCCCCTGCTGACCGAACGGGGGGTTGCACTTGAAGAGGAGGTCCGCGCTTACCATCGGGTCCGCGCCCGCGATGGTGCAGCCGAAGCCTCTAGCCAGCCGCTGGAGATCGTGTTCGAGCGCGGTACGTTGACCAACGCTGAGGAAAATCAGACCGAATTGCCGAATGCTGTTCAGTTGGCGGCGGTGTATCCCAATCCCGTCCGGCAGGAAGCACACGTTGCGTTTTCGCTTCCGGAAGCGCAGCAGGTTACAATCACCGTGTACGACGTGCAGGGTCGTGTCGTCGAGGTGCTTACGGATCGGGTCTGGACAGCAGGGCGGCACCAGGTAGTCTGGGAGGCGTCGACGCTGCCCAGCGGTATGTATCTCTGTCGGTTGCAGGCGGACGCCATCGAGGTGACACGAAGCCTGATTCGTCTCCGCTAGCTCAAGCTTGCACGGGGCAGACCAGAATCTTTGCGGAACAATCATTCTGAGGGCATTGTTTGGCGAGCCGTTGCCGCTTAGCTTGATGTTCTCCCTGCTCGCCACCCACTCCGCCCCACAATCATGCGCTGGCTTCGCGCATCCTGGACGCAGCGCACGCTGGTACCCCTGCTGGTCGCCAGCCTGGGCGCCGTGCTCTTCGGGGCGACGGATCTGCCGTCCCGGCATTCCACCTCGTACGCGGACTGGGTACGGACGCAGCTCCGCGCCCCCGCCGATGCGGCGCTCGACGATGCGCTGGCCGCCGCCGACGAGCAGGCCCGCACCTTTGAGGGCTTCCTGGAGGCGTTCGTCGCGGCGTACGAAGCGGAGCAGCCGGAGACCTCACTGGCCCGCGCCTTCGTCGCGCGGGACCTGCCCCCGGAGGCGCTCATCACCTATCTGCAGAGCCGCTTCTCCCGCGTCGTCGGGGAAGCCGTCCTGCCGCGCCTCGTCGTGATGACGGCGGCTACGTCGTCGCCCACCCCCACCTCGGACCGCACGGCGATAGGACTGGCGCCCGTACGCGCTGCCGTCCACGCCCTCGTCCAGGCCGAGCGGCCTGCATCGGGCCGAGCCATCGCCCTCATCGTCATTCCTCTGCGCACGCTCTGGGACGCCCAGCCTCTCGGTCCCTAGCTGCGTCGCGGTGCAGCGCTGCCGTTCTGCCGGTGCTGGCCGCTCGGTTTATGATGCTCCTCTGATCGGCGGTGTCGCTCTCTGGTGACGTACGGCGTCGTGGGCCGTCCGCCGGAGCCGATCCGCCCGTTCCCCGTTTTTTGCACGCAACCTTCCTGTACCCCTATGCAAGGCAACGGCTTTAAAATCTTTCTGACAGTCGCCTTCCTGGTGCTCTCGGGATACTACCTGTTCCCGACCTTCCAGAATATCTACTACAATAACCAGCTGGAGGACCTCGAAGGCGAGGCCCGTGAAGACTATCTCGAAGAAAACTACGGCACGATGCGCGCCGTGAAGGAGAAGGCCCTGAAGCTGGGGCTCGACCTGCAGGGCGGCATGCACGTGACCCTCGAAGTGCGCGTCGAGGCGCTCCTGCGCGGCCTGGCCCGCGAGACGGACGAGACCTTCGAGGAGGTGCTCGCCATCGCCCGCGAGCGTGCCGCCACCAGCGACGTGTCGATGATCGACGCGTTCGTCGACGCCTTCGAAGAGCGCGATCCCGACGCGCGCCTCTCCCGCTACTACCGGGACGAGGAAGCCACCATCACGCGGCGGTCTTCGAACGACGAGGTGCAGCAGTACCTGCGCACCGAGGCTGACGAAGCCATCATCCGCGCCATTGAGATCGTCCGCAGCCGCGTCGACCGCTACGGCGTGACCGAGCCGTCGATCCAGCGGCAGGGCACCCGCCGTATCGTCGTCGAGCTGCCCGGCGTGGACGACCCCGAGCGCATCCGTGAGCTGCTGAAAGGCACCGCGCGCCTGGAGTTTCGCCTGATGGGCGAGCCGCGCGACCTGCAGCGGTCGCTCCAGCAGATGATCCAGTACTTCGAGGCCGATACGGCCGCGGTGGCCGACACCGCCGCGGCGGACACGCTGGCCGACGAAGCTCTCGCCGCGGCGGACGGCGATACGGCCGCGGCCGACACGTCCTTCGACGTCGGATCGCTGCTGGACGAGGAAGGCGAGACCGCGCCGGAAGAGACCAACAGGCTGCTCGCCGCGATGCAACCTATCGGGCAGGGCGTCGTCTTCGGCGCCGTCTCGGAGCAGGACACGGCCGCCGTGAACGACATCCTGTCCATGCCCGAAGTGCAGGACATGGTGCCCACCGGCATCGAACTGCTCTACACGGCGGAGCCCGTTGGCACCACGGAGGAAGGCTTCGAGGTGTATCACCTGCTGGGCGTGCGCAGCGAGGCCGAGCTGACCGGCGAGGTGGTGACCGACGCCAACGTGTCCTTCGACCAGATGAACCGTCCCGAAGTGTCGCTCTCGATGAACTCCGAGGGGGGGCGCACGTGGGCCCGCGTCACCGGCGCCAACATCGACAAGAACGTCGCCATCGTGCTCGACCAGGTCGTCTATTCGTACCCGCGCATCATCGACCGCATCGTGGGCGGGCGGACGTCCATCACCGGACTCGACTCCCGCTCCGAGGCGGAGGACATCGTGACCGTGCTCAAGTCGGGCGCACTCCCGGCCCCGGTCGACATCGTCGAGGAGCGCACCGTCGGGCCGAGCCTCGGGCAGGCCTCCATTCGGGCGGGCTTTACGTCTGTCATCGTGGGCCTCCTGCTGGTGGCGCTCTTCATGATCTTCTACTATCGCACCGGCGGCATCGTGGCCGACATGGCGCTGCTGATCAACATCATCTTTATCCTCGGCATCCTGGCAGGCTTCAACGCCACGCTCACGCTGCCCGGCATCGCCGGTATCGTGCTGACGATCGGTATGGCGGTGGATGCGAACGTGCTCATCTTCGACCGCATCCGGGAGGAGCAATCTACCGGCAAGACGCTGAAGGCCTCCATCGACGGCGGGTACGCCAAGGCGCTCAGCGCCATCATCGACGCCAACATCACCACGTTCTTCGTGGGCGTCATCCTGTACTCGTTCGGCGTCGGGCCGATTCAGGGCTTCGCCGTCACGCTGATGGCGGGGATTCTGGCGTCGCTCTTCAGCGCCATCGTGTTCACGCGCATCATCTTCGACTGGATGGTGCTGGAACGCCGGATGAACGTGAGTTACGGCTGATCGCAGGGGCGCCCCGGGCGTCCGTCGATCCCGAGACCGTCTAGACAGCCATTCGCCTCACCCGAGGCACAGACATAGAGACGACCAATGAGACTATTCGAAAACGCCGATTACAACCTCGTGGGGGCCCGGACGAAGGGGTACATCTTCTCCGGCGTCCTCCTCGTGCTCAGCTTTATCTCCTTCGCGCTGCATGGCCTGGAGATGGGCATCGACTTTCAGGGCGGCATGGAGTTCGTCGTCCAGAGTGAAACGGACCTCCAGCCCACCGAGGTGCGCAGCATCCTGGGCCAGGCTCTGGGCGAGGAGCCCGAGGTGAAGACCTTCGAGGACGACCTGCTCATCCGCACCCTCCCGGAGGGCGAGATCACCGTCGTCGAGAATCAGATCCTGGAGGCCATCGCCGCGGCCTATCCGGGTGCCAACCCTGATATTATCAAGACCGACATCGTCGGCCCCCGCTTCGCCTCGGATCTGAAGCGCGGTGCCGTCTACGCAGTGCTGGGCTCGTTGCTGGTCATCTTCATCTACATCCTGATCCGGTTCGAATGGCGGTTCAGCCTCGGCGCGGTGGGCGCCGTCTTCCACGACGTCCTCATCGTGCTCGGCCTCTTCTCGATGCTGCACGGATTCCTGCCCTTCTCGCTGCAGATCGACCAGGCCATCATCGCCGCCTTCCTGACCATCGTGGGCTACTCGCTCAACGACACCGTGGTCATCTTCGACCGCATCCGCGAGTACACTAACATTTTCAAGACGGAGCCGTACGAAGACGTCGTCAACAAGTCGGTCAACACGACGCTGAGCCGCACCGTCGTCACCTCCCTGACGACCTTGCTCGTCGTGACGATCCTCTTTATATTCGGGGGCGATGTGCTCCGTGGGTTCTCGTTTGCCCTCATCGTCGGCATCCTGATCGGGACGTACTCGTCGGTGTTCGTGGCCACGCCCATCGTGGTGGAGCTGCAAGCCCGTGCGGCCAGCTAACGGCAGCGACCGCTTCCCGCATCTGCTCTGATCCCCAACCCAACCTCTCCGATATGAACTACTCGGTAGACGAGCGCTACAACGCCGTCGTCATCAAGCTGAAAGGCAACGTGATGGGCGGCCCGGACGGCTCGAAGCTGCACGACACGCTGCACGAGCTGAAGGACAACGGCAAGAAGAACGTGATCGCTGATCTGGGTAAGGTCAAGTTCATGAATTCGAGCGGCCTCGGCATGCTCATCAGCGGCATGACCACGATGCGCAACGCGGGCGGCGACCTCCGCCTGGCCAACGTGGCGGACCGCATCCAGTCGCTGCTGATCATCACGAAGCTGATCACGGTCTTCAAGCACTACGACTCGGTGGAGGAGGCGGTGGAGAGCTTCGAGGAGGAGCCGCCCGCCACCGAGGAAGCAGCCTAGACATCCTCAGGGACGCCCGCACGACCCGTCCGTCAGAACCCCGGGCGTTCCCACCGTGTTGGACCATCGAGGCGGCGGTCCCGTCCGTTCGGGGGCGCCGCCTTTGTGTTGGCATCGACGCATTTTCGAGCACGGAGCCGCCCGCGGACGCGCCACCAACCTCCCGCGGCGGCTCGACCATCAACCACCGCATATCATGCCCGTTTCGGTAGTCATCGGAAGTCAGTGGGGCGACGAAGGCAAAGGCAAGATCGTCGACCTCTTGAGCGAGGACGTGGACATCGTGGCCCGCTATCAGGGCGGGGCCAACGCCGGCCACACCATCTGCTGGGGCGACGAGACGTTCGTCCTGCATCTGGTGCCCAGCGGCATCTTCCACGAGGGCGTCACCTGTGTCATCGGCAACGGCGTCGTCCTGGATCCGGTGGCGGTGATGGAGGAGATTCGCACCATCCGTGAGTTGGGCTATGAGGTGGAGGGGCGCCTCTTCATCTCGCACAACGCCCACCTCATCATGCCGTACCACAAGCGCATCGAGCAGGCCCGCGAAGAGGCCCGCGACGGTGCCATCGGCACGACGGGGCGCGGCATCGGCCCGGCCTACGTAGACAAGTTCGCGCGCACCGGCATCCGCGTGGTCGACCTGCTGGACCGCGACGTGCTGCGGCGCAAGCTGACGCACGCCATCGAGGAGAAAAATGCAGTGCTCAAGAGCGTCTACGGCGCCGAGCAGCTGGACATCGACGAGATCGTGGAGGAGTACGTCGAGTTCGACAAGATTATCGACCCGTACGTGACGGATACGTCGGAGTACTTGTGTCGCAATCTGCGCGCGGGTAAGCACGTGCTGGCCGAGGGCGCGCAGGGCTCGCTGCTGGACGTCGACTTCGGCACCTATCCGTTCGTCACCTCCAGCCACCCGACGGTGGGCGGCGCCTGCACGGGCCTGGGCATCCCGCCGACCGAGATCCGCCGCATCATCGGCATCGTGAAGGCGTACTCGACGCGCGTGGGCAACGGCCCCTTCCCGACGGAACTGCACGACGACGTGGGCGAACGCCTGCGCGACGTGGGGCACGAGTTCGGCGCGACGACGGGCCGCCCGCGTCGCTGCGGCTGGCTCGACCTGGTGGCGCTGCGCTACACCAGCATGATCAACGGCTTCACCGAGCTGGCCATCACCAAGCTGGACGTGCTCTCTGGCCTGGACGACCTGAAGGCTGCCACGCGCTACCGGTATGACGGCAAGGAGACGACGCGCTTCCCGGCGGAGGTGCAGACGCTGCGCCGCGTGGAGCCGCTCTACGACACGCTCCCCGGCTGGCATGAGGACATCGAAGGTGCCGACCGCTACGACGCCCTGCCGGAGACGGCCCGCCGCTACCTCGAATTCGTAAGCGACTTCCTGGACGTGGACATCAGCATGGTCTCGACCGGGCCGAAGCGGAGCCAGACCATCACGCTGGACCGGGCCGGGGCGCTGGCGTAGGGGACACGGAGGTCGATGGATAAGTTTTCACCTAAAATATGAGACAGTTATCCATCTCATTCGAGAGTAAAGATGCATCTGTCCAGGGTACCTATCTGGAGCGGCTTTCTACGCTACTGGAGCATGACTTAGACTTTCACGGGGCGGATACGCTCTACGCCTCGCACGATGCTCACTCCTTTCCAGCCAAGTTTCCTCCGCAACTCCCGAAGAAGTTTATCAACGGCTTGACAGAGCCGGGCGATGTCGTTCTGGATCCAATGATGGGGTCGGGAACAACGATTCTGGAGGCCTTCCTCGCAGAGCGGAAGGCGCTGGGATTCGACATTGACCCCCTGGCGCAGTTGATCGTGTCAGTCAAGACAAGTCCTGTCGACCCAGATATTATACAGCGTCAGGGTAAGCGCATCGTACAGGATGCCCGGGCGTCAGTGACGGACCAGCGACAGGATCTGGAAGTAGCTTTAGAAGAGCGGTGGGATAGTCGGTCGCGCAAGTTCGTGAACTACTGGTTCGCGCCGTCCACGCAAGTCGAGTTGCTGGCTCTGCGGCAGGAAATCGAGGATATTCATGAACAGCGATATCGCGATTATTTCGATCTGGTTTTTTCAGGAGTCATCATCACAAAATCAGGCGGCGTGTCGATGGCCCTGGACCTGGCACACACGCGTCCGCATCGAGCGAAGATCGTACACGACCATCATGGACACCTCGTGCTCGAAGCTGATGCCGATCATATTTCGGCTAGTCGTTTGGAAATCTTGACAAAGACGCTACGGTCGCCAATTGATGAGTTTGAGAAGAAGTATCTGCGTCCGGTCGCTGGCATTCCTCATAACTTCGAACGCATCCAGCCGGAGATCCAGCCTAGCGACGCACAGCATTTACCGCTCGAAGAGGCGACGGTTGACTTGATTGTCACGTCACCGCCCTACGCAGCGAATGCGATCGATTACATGCGGGCGCACAAGTTTTCGCTTGTCTGGATGGGTTACTCTATCGCAGATCTCGGCCAGTTGCGCAAGCAATATATAGGAGGTGAGGCGGTATCCAACATTGCATTTGAACAGATGCCGACTCCCGTCCGCCAGGTGATTCAGTCTATTGCCGAACGGGATGAGAAAAAGGGCCGTGTTCTACACCGTTACTATTCGGAGATGGTTCGTACGTTGGAAGAAATGTATCGCGTCTTGAAGCCTGGAGCCGCCGCTGTCGTCGTGGTCGGCAGTTCAAGGATGCGGGGGATGGATACGCAGACCGAAACGTGTCTGGCTGCCATCGGCGAATCTATCGGCTTCGATGTTCCTGGAATAGGAATCAGACACCTTGACCGTGATAAGCGTATGATGCCAGCGAGCGCAAAGAATGGAAAGCGTTCCCAAATCCAACAGCGCATGCACAAAGAATATGTTATCGGATTTTATAAGCCGATGCAATCGGACTGATGGAGCTAGGACGAGTGCGGGCGCGTTACCATCGGCGCATCCGTGAGCAAATCATTCGGCGAAAGACGCTGCGCGAGAAGGTCTACTACAACTTCGCAGACAGCTCTAACCGGGGTAGCATATCTATCGCGGCGTCAATCGTGCGTCAGATCGGCGGCGAAGAGTATGAAGGCCACGTCGTAGAGCAAACGGTCGGTGGTACGTTTGAGACCCTAACGAGTCGTTTTGTACAGGAGGGATTCAATCTCCTGCAGCATCTACGTCCTGGAACTTGGTCCTATCAAACGACGAAGACGGATATTTCAGCCTTTGCGCAGTACCAGCATCTTGCAGAGGTGGAAGATGCCATCCAGCATAACCCCATTCTCAGTTCGATTGTGGGGCGGGACTACATTGTAACTCCAGATATCGTCGTTCTGCGGTCCCCGCTGGAGGACGAAAACATTGACGCACAGCAATCTGTCGTGGGCGATGATCCGGTAGCTCTACGCACCTTGCTTCGGGCGTCGAACCACCCAGGGAAGCACCCTCGCCAACTCCTTCACGCGAGCATTTCCTGCAAGTGGACGATTCGTAGTGGGAGAAGTCAGAATGCTCGAACCGAAGCATTGAATCTGATCCGTAACCGCAAGGGTCGCGTGCCGCACATAGTTGCAGTCACCGCTGAACCACTTCCCACGCGGATTGCATCCATCGCTCTAGGCACGGGCGACTTGGATTGTGTGTACCATTTCGCCCTCCATGAGCTTGAGCGAGCAGTGCGTGAGGTGGGAAATCAAGATCAGCAAGAAATGTTAGACACCTTGTTGACAGGAGATCGGCTGCGCGACATTAGTGATCTGCCGCTCGATCTTGCCATTTAAGTTGGATTGAACGAGTGGATCCATGAAGGCGTATCGGCTGTCCGTCAACCTCAAGCTGGGCCTGATTGCTTTCGCCGTCGTGATCGCGGTGGCGTCGCTGGCCTACACCAGCTCGCT
>JAAAOL010000242.1 GCA_009908885.1 Bacteroidota bacterium
CGATCAGGAAGGTGCGCACCTGCATCGTGTCGAGGCGTTCCGGAGCGAACGGGTCGGACGCGTCGAAGAGGCCCTCCAGGAACGCCGCCACCTCTGCCGCCTTGTCGCGCTCCTGCCGGGCGAGGTTGCGCTCCTGCGTGACGCGGGTGGTGTGTAGCACGCTGAAGGCCAGAATCAGCGCGAGAACGGCCGCGGCGGCAGCCACCCCCGCCGTGTGTCTCTGGACGAACTTGCGCAGGCGATAGCCGAGGGTGTCCGGGCGCGCCTGCACCGGCAGGCCGTCCAGGTGCCGCTTGATGTCCTCCAGGAACGCCTCGGCGCTGGCATAGCGGCGCTCGGGCTCGGGGCGCAGGGCTTTCAGGACGATCACGTCCAGGTCGCCGCGCAGGCGACGGCGCAGCCGCTCGGCGCTGGTCTGGCGGGCCGTGCTGACGGTCTCCGGCGTGAGGGTCGTCGTGGTGCCGTCCGCGTGCGAGCGCTCGGTGGGTTTGGTGACGGCCGTGGAAGGCGGCTCCGGCGCGGTGTCCGGGAGCGCATCAGGGGCCAAGGGGCGTCGCCCGGTCAGGAGTTCGTAGAGGACGACGCCGAGCGCGTACACGTCGGCGGCGGTCGTCACCACGCTGTCGGTCCGCTGCTCCGGCGCGGCGTATTCCGGCGTCAGCACGCGGACGCCCGTGCGGGTCAGCGGCGCGCCAGTAGCCTCGTCGCTCAGCAGCTTGGCGATGCCGAAGTCGAGCAGCTTCACCGCGCCCCCTTCTGTCACCAGGATGTTGCTGGGCTTGAGGTCGCGATGGATGACGAGGTTCTGATGGGCGAACTGCACCGCCGCGCAGACCGTCTGGAACAGCCGCAGGCGCTCGTCCACCGGGAGCGTGCGGCCGTCGCAGTACCGATGGAGCGGCTGCCCGTCCACGTATTCCATCGCCAGGTAGGGCCGCCCGTCGTCGGTCACGCCGGCGTCGTAGAGCCGCGCGATGTGCGGGTGTTCGAGGCGAGCCAGGATCTGCCGCTCGAAGCGGAAGCGGTGCAGGATCTCATCGGTGTCCATGCCCCGCTTGATGACCTTGAGCGCCACCCTGCGGTCGAACTGCCCGTCGACCCGCTCGGCCAGGTAGACGGCGCCCATCCCGCCCCGTCCGATTTCGTGCTGGAGACGATACGGCCCGACCCGCTCGCCGGGCGCGAAGCCGTCGGCCAGGTCCGCTTCCAGCGCGGGCAGGAGCGGGGCCGCGAACGCCGTCACCGACTCGCCCAGGACGGACTCCGCCTCGGCATCGCTTTTCAGCAGGGTCACGACCTCGCGGTAGAGGGCGACGTCGTTGCCGCAGCGCGCCCGCAGAAACGCCGTGCGCTCGTCAGGGGGGCGCTCCAGCGCCTCGGCAAAGAGGCGGTCGATCTGCTCCCAGCGTTCCTGCGAAAAGCCGTTCATCGCAGTCGCGAGATTGACTGATTGAGGAGGATGGTTTCTATTGCTATCGCACTTTCCGGTCGTCGCGTATCATATCACGCTTCGTCAGTGGATTCGTCGTCTGCCTGATCCTGCATCGCCCGGTAGAGCCAGGCGCGGGCCCGCCGCCAGTCCCGCTTGAGTGTGGGGACGGACCACCCGGTGACCTCGGCGATCTCGTCGTAAGTCAGCCCGCCGAAGAAGCGGTACTCGACGAGGCGGGCGAGGCGGGCGTCGTAGTCGGCCAGTTTGTCGAGGGCGTCGTTGAGCGTGAGCAGGTCAGTCGTGCGGGCATCCGCGTCGCGGCCCACCTGCACGGCACTCAGCGGCACGTCGCGCTGCGATCCGCCCCGCTTCTGGGCCGTCCGGCGCCGGGCATAGTCGACGAGGATGTAGCGCATGGCCTGCGACGCAGTGGCGAAGAAATGGGCCCGGTCCTGCCACTGCACCTGGGCCTGGTCGGTCAGGCGCAGATAGGCTTCGTGGACGAGGGCGGTCGTGTTTAGCGTCTCGCCGGGCCGGTGGCGCCGGAGCCGCTGCCGGGCGATGCGCCGCAACTCCTCATAGACGTGCTGATACAGGTCGTCCGCCGCCTCCGCGTCGCCGTCGCGCGCCGCGTGCAGGAGTTGTGTCAGATGCATCGGAGCGGGCTGCATGGGGCAGAGGGTCTCACCGGGCGAACCGTCAATTTAAGCGCTCCCTGCACCACATCCAACTGGTCGTGATACGGGACCGGGGGCTTTTGCGATAGGAGAGGTGAGTGGGGATGGGCGGCTCGGCGTGTGGGAGGGTGGGAGCGCACCATTTCACGCCCTCATCCCCATCCACTCAAATTCCTATACAGCAACGTCACCGAACGCGTCTACGATTATGTCCAGGCTCTTCCCGCTTCTACTCGTGCTGCTGCTGCCGCTCGGCGCGGTCCAGGCCCAGCAGCCCGCCCCCGCCGAGATCACCGACGCGGCGTGGGGCATCCAGTTTGCCCCGCCGGACGGCTGGGCGCAGCACCCGGCGGCGGAGGGCTATTTGTTTACCTCGCCCACCCAGGAGGCGGTCCTCGCCGTGCTGCCGCACGCGGCCCGCACGGTCGAGGCGCTCCGGGCTGAGGCTGCTCGCGGCATCACGGACGCGTACGGGACGCGGCTCCAGGTAACGTCGTCCATCGCGGCCTTCGGCGAGCAGGGCGTGGCGGCGGCCTTCGACGGATGGGTCGAGGGGAGCCCGGCGCGGGCCTACGGGATCGGCCTCGTCGCGCCGCAGGGGCGGGGCGTCACGGTGCTCGTGGCGACGGCGCCGCAGGCGTTCACCGAGCAGCATCGGGCCCTGGCGGAGGACGTGGCCCGGAGCGTCGGCTTCACCGCACCGCCTGAGACGGCCTCGGCGCAGGGGGCCTCCTCGGAGCCGGCCGGGGCGGAGGAGCAGGAGTGGCAGGACTTCCTGCGCGGCTGCCGCCTCTACCTCAGCAACAGCTACGACAGCGGCGACGGCAGCGGCTACATCGACGAGACGACGATCGACCTGTGCCCGGGCTACTTCACCTTCTCGGACCACAGCCTGACCGTCTTCAACGAGATGGACCCGGTCAGCGGCAACGACCCCTATCTGCACAGCAACCAGAAAGGCGCCGGGCAGTGGCACGTCATCCGGCGGGGCGGCGCCTCGGCCCTCCAGCTCCGCTTCCACGATGGCCGCACGAAGACCTTCGCGCTCGGCTGGGAGGACGGCAAGACCTTCCTCGACGGCCAGCGCTGGCTCCGCAGCTGCAATCCGAATATCTCCGTCGGGCCGCGGTGCGACTGACCGGTCCGGCGTGCCAAGACACCTCGTTTCCCGCAATTCGATGATTACGAGCCGTAGATCCATGACACACGCTTCGCATCATACGAACAGGACCTGTCTGCTCCTGCTCCTCGCCGCGCTGCTCTGGTCGGTGCCCGCGCAGGGACAGGTGTCCGAGACGATCGCATACCAGGGGTACCTGACCGACACCGACGGTGAGCCGCTCGATGGTTCCGTCAACCTGAATTTCCGGCTCTACGACGCCCCGGCGGGCGGCACGGCGCTCTGGGCGGAGGATCAGCTCGGAGTGCGCGTCGCTGGCGGGGTCTTTTCGGTACAATTGGGCCAGGAGGAGCCGTTGGACGGCGTAGCGTTCGATCAGTCCCTGTGGCTGGCGGTGCGCGTCAACGGAGGCGACGAACTGGCACCGCGCGTGCCACTCTCGGCGACGCCCTATGCACTGGGCCTGCGTGGGCTACGCGTTATCCCGAGCGGAGACGATGACGACGCGCCCAACCTGGTCGGCGGGCACGTCAACAATCGCGCCGGCGAGATCGGTCCCGGGGGCTTTCTCCCGCAGGGCGTTACGATCAGCGGCGGGGGCGGTGGCACGCCCGGAAACGACACGGAGGCGAACATCGCCGCCGGGAATTATGGCACCATCGGCGGCGGACGCGGCAACCGGGCCACGGCCACGGCCACGACCGTGGGCGGCGGGCAGTTCAACGAGGCGCTGACCGGCTATGGCACGGTGGGCGGGGGCCAAAACAATACTGCCAGCGGCGAAGGGACTACCGTAGGAGGCGGCAGCGGCAACACAGCAAACCAGGCTTTCGCCGTTGTGGGTGGCGGACGAGATAATACAGCCAACGGCAACGACGCGACCGTCGCCGGGGGGCGAGGCAATGTCGCCAACGGAGCCTTTAACGCCACCGTCGGAGGCGGTGCGGAAAACACCGCCAGTGGTATTAGCGCCACCGTGCCCGGCGGAAATGGGAATAGTGCGCGAGGCGCTGCTAGCTTTGCCGCCGGTTCTCGCGCCATCGCCAACCATAGTGGCACTTTCGTCTGGAACGACCGCTCTGTCACATCGGGCGCTGACTCACTGGTTTCTACCGGCGAGAACCAGTTTCTCATCCGCGCCGCGGGCGGCGTCGGCATCGGCGTCAACGCGCCAGAAGGGGCGCTCCACGTGACGCACCCCGAGGACGACATGGATCTGATCCTCGGCGGGGCGGGGGAGGATGCCCTCTTCGGCGATGACGGCATGATCGCGTCCGACCCGTCGCTTCCCAGCAGCGATCTCCTGCTGATCTCGAACGATGCCCTCGGCGTGATCCTCGATGCGGATGGCGACGGCGACGCCGCCTCCTCCGAGTTCATCGTGGCCGACAACGGGCTCACCGAGGCCTTCCGGGTGGATCTCTCCGGAACCACGTCGACCGGCCACCTCGAACTGGAAGACGATCTGGGGGCAGACGATGCCCCGGCGGAGGGCGGCGTCTACCGCGACAACGTGGTCTACGCCTGGGCCCACGTCAACGCCGACGGCTCCGTGGCAGCCAGCTTCGGCTGCACGGTGACCCGGCTGGGACTGGGGCGCTATCGGATCGACTACGACCAGGCGCTCCCCAACGGCATGGCGCCCGTCGTCACGCCGCTGTCCGCCAACGACCCGGTCATCGCCACCGCCGCGCCATCGGGCAATGACGGGGCCACGGTGGTCGTGTTCGACTTCGTAGGCGGCCAGTTTCAGAACGGCGACCGCCCCTTCTTCCTCCAGGTCGTCGGCCGCCCGTAATCCTGTGTGATCCCTTCGGCGGCGGTTCTACGATAGCACCAGTGACCCCGGCTGCAGCCGCTCTTTTCGATTCAATGGACAGGCTATTCCCATGACGACCAATCCGCTTTCCCGCATCGCTTTCCTGCTGCTCGCAGCGCTGTGTCTAGCCGTCTCCGCGCAGGGACAGGCGCCTGAGACCATCGCCTACCAGGGCTATCTCACCAACGCCGACGGCGACGCGGCCCAGGGCAGCGCCGCGGTCGTCTTCCGGCTCTACGACCAGGCCAGCGGCGGCACGGCGCTCTGGGAAGAGACGCAGCAGAACGTCACCTTCACGGACGGCCTCTTCACCGTGCACCTGGGGGCCGTCGAGAGCCTGGAGGCGGTCTCCTTCGACCAACCGTTGTGGCTGGGCGTGGCGATCGCCGGGAGTGCGGAGCTGGCGCCGCGGGTGGCGCTGGAGGCCGTGCCCTACGCCCTGAGCGTGCGCGGCCTGCGCGTGGTGCCCGGGGTCAGCCAGAATACGCCCTCGCCTGCCCTGATCGGGGGCTATGCGGGCAACGTCCTGGGCGACGGCGCCGACGGGGCCGTGATCGGCGGGGGCGGCAGCGAGGGACTTCCGAATGTCGCGGCGGCGCGCTTCGCGGCGGTCGGCGGCGGCCTTACGAATCAGGCCAACGCCCCGTTCGGGACGGTCGGCGGCGGATACGGCAACGTGGTCGACGGAGAGTACGCCGTGATCGCCGGGGGCAACAATAATACTGCTCCTGGGCTTGGGGCCGCTGTTGCGGGCGGCATCGGAAACCGCGCGGAAGCGCTCCATTCCGTCGTCGGCGGAGGGCTTGGCAATTTCGCGAGCGGTGAGCGCGCCACCATTGGCGGCGGTGGTGAGAACAGAGCCCAGGGCCGCGATGCCACCGTCGGCGGGGGCCGTCAAAACGTCGCTGGCGAGATCGAGGCGACCGTGGGCGGCGGCTTCAGCAACGAGGCCACGGAGCAGTACACCACCGTCGGGGGCGGCAGCAACAACACCGCCAGCCTCGACGGTGCCACGGTCAGCGGCGGCGAGGACAACACCGCCAGTGGATCGGAAGCGACGGTGGGAGGAGGCGTTTCTAACACCGCCAGCGGCACCCGGGCGACGGTGCCGGGCGGCGCCTCCAACGTTGCCGCGGGGCGGGGCAGCTTCAGTGCCGGAGAGCGCGCCAAGGCGAATCACGACGGCGCCTTCGTCTGGTCCGACGGCATCGACCAGGACTTCGCCTCCACGGCGGACCGCCAGTTTCTCATCCGAGCTCGTGGGGGCGTCGGCATCGGCACCAACGCCCCACAGGGCGCGCTGCACGTCACCGACGAGGCACTCGGCGTCGATGCCAACGACATCTCCAGCGAGGCGCTCGTCGTCGAAGGGGATGTGCCGGTCATCGGCGTCTATGCCCGCTTCCAGAGCAACACCCGCCCCGGCATCGTGCTGGCGGGCGTCGATGGCGGCAACGTAGTCGACAAGTGGGGCATCGTGCGGGAGTACTTCGGCAACAACCGGTTGCTGTTCAGCTACGGGCTCAACGAGGATCACACGCAAAACCAGACGGTGCTGTCGCTCTCCGCGACTGGAGGACCCTCGGCCGAACGATTCACGGCGACGCAGGACCTGGGCGCGAACGGGACGCCGACCCCGGGTGGGCACTTCCGCGACAACGTGGTCTACGCCTGGGCGCACGTCAACGCCGACGGCTCGGTGACGGCCAGCTACGGCTGCGAGGTCTCGAAGATTACCGGCTTCGGTCGCTACCGGGTCGAATTCAAACGGCAGTTGCCCAACGGTGCCTCGGCCATCGTGACGGCCCGGACGCTCAACGATCCTGTGATGGCCACCGCCGTCACCAATGCCAACCAGGCCGATGTCGCGACCAAAGTGTTCAACGGCGCCGCGTTCGTGTTTGCTGATTACGGCTTCTACATCCAGGTCGTCGGGCGCCCCTGACCGCGTCCTCAGAACGCTACGAACCCATTTCACGCCGAGCGGAGGCCTCTCATGTTGCATCGTTTCTTCTACAGCATCCTCGTCCTGCTAATGGTCAGTCAGAGCGCGCAGACGCCCGCGCAGGCGCAAGCTCCCGTGCTTCGCGCCAGCGCGTTCAGCGCCGGGGCCCAGCAGAGCACCACCGGCGATCTGGTCCTGCAGAGCACCGTCGGGCAGCCGGGCGTCGGGCGGGCGACGGGCAGCACGCTGGTGCTGACCGGCGGCTTCTGGGCCCAGGTGACGGGCGCCGCCGGACCCCTCGCCGTGCCCACCGCCACCGCCGACGCCGCCACGACCGACGAAGACACCCCCGTCACCATCGACGTGCTCGCCAATGACAGCGACCCGGCGGGCGCCGCGCTCACGGTCGTCGACTTCACGCGGCCCGCTCACGGGCAACTCGACCAATCGGACAACGGGCGGTTCGTCTACACCCCCGAGGCCGACTTCTTTGGCGAGGACGGGTTCACCTACCTGGTTCAGAACGAAGACGGCGGACAGGCGCAGGGCAGCGTGACCATCACCGTCACCCCGGTCAACGACGCGCCGGTCTTCACGAGTACCCCGCTGACGGCAGCCGTCGTCGATGCCGAATACCGCTACGTGGCCACGACCACCGACGTCGAGGGCGATGCGCGGTCGTTCACGGCGACGGTGGCGCCCGCATGGCTGGCGCTCGTCGCGCAGACGGACAGCACCGCTACGCTGGCGGGCACGCCCACCGCCGCCGAGGCGGGCACGCATGCCGTGACGCTGGCTGCGAGTGACGGCACGGCCTCCGCCGAGCAGAGCTTCACCGTCACCGTCACGGCCACGGCGCCCGGCCTGCCGTCGCTCCTGCTGCCCGACGACGAGGCGGTCGTCGACCCGGCGGGCGGGGTGGACCTGGCCTGGAGCGCCGTTCCCGGCGCCACGTCGTACAGCCTGCAGCTCTCCACCGTGGAGGACTTTTCCACCTTCGAATCCAGGATCGTCGGCATCGAGGACACCACCTGGACGCTTCATTCGCTGGACGCCGACGTGCTGTTCTACTGGCGCATCGAGGCCGTCAACAGCGTCGGCGGAAGCGGCTTCACGGCCCCCTTCAGCTTCGCAACCGGGGCGAATGTGGCGACGGAGGACGAGGCGGGCCTGCCGACGGAATTCATGCTCCAGCCCAACTATCCCAACCCGTTCAACCCGGCCACGGTGCTGCCCTTCGACCTGCCGCGGGCGGAGACGGTGACGCTGGTCGTGGTCGACCTGCTGGGCCGCACCGTGGCGGTGCTCGTCGACGGGCCGATGCCGGCGGGGCGGCACCAGGCGCGCTTCGAGGCGGACGACCTGGCCTCGGGGGTCTACGTGGCGCAGTTCCGGGCCGGTACGTTCGTGCAGACGAAACGCCTCGTGTTGTTGAAGTGATCGCGGGCTACGCGGCGGAGGATGGCTTTTTCCGGAGGGCGCAGAACGTAATAAGCGCGTCAGATTGTGGTCGAAACGTGGCGGCAGCGCGCCAGTGCACATCTGTGTAGTGACACTGGTCATCGACCGAATACATAGAAGCATGACTACCGCCACCCTCACGACGATCACCGCGCAGGATCTGAAGCAGCAGCTCCGGAGCGACCGGCCGCCGGTGCTGATCAACGTGCTCTCGCACGAGGCGTACCGGAAGCGCCGCGTTCCGGGCTCGATCAGCGTCCCGCAGGACGACATCGACCAGGTGCGGCAGATCGTGCCGGACACGGCGCAGCCCATCGTGGTCTACTGCGCCAACCCCGACTGCACGGCCTCGCCGGAGTCCGCCGAGCGCCTGGAGGAACTGGGCTACACCCATGTCCACGACTTCGAGGGCGGCCTCGCGGGATGGCGCCAGGCCGGGTTCGACCTCATCGGCGAGGAAAGTTAACAGCGATCTGGCATATCTCGGTTCAGGCCAGCACTCTTGGATCGTCGACCAGCAGGGGCAGTAGAGACGCCTCGCGTACGTGTTTCGCGGGCCCTCACGGTTTAGAGACGCGTCGGGTACGCGTTTAGCGTGTCAGTGGGTCGTCCATTGGGATGCGCGACCTCGCTTGGGCGTGGCCGGGAGCACATCCTCCCTGTCCCTCCTTCGGGGAAGGAGGGGACGTGTGCAAAGCCCGACGGCGGTGAGGGCGACGTGTCTCCCTTCAGGGAAGGGGTGTGTGTTTAGCGTACATCCGCCGCGCATTGCGCCGGTGGCTCCATACGCGGCTACGGGAGGTCATCCCCCCTGCGGGGTGTGGAACAGCTCCGCAGGAGCGACAGCACGGAGTAGCCGGGGGTGAAGCAGCGCGCAACCCTCGGCGGTGTCCAGGCTCGCTAAACACGTACGGGAAGGGAGAACAAGA
>JAAAOL010000551.1 GCA_009908885.1 Bacteroidota bacterium
CGGCCCGAAGAGCAGCAGCGGGGCCTGCAGCGCGGCGTCGCGGAGAAGTTTACCCGCACCATCTCACGCCTCTACGCGCTGTGCCGCATCCACACGCTGGACCCGGCCGCCACGACCGCGCCCTCGTGAGGCAGAGGCTCACACGGTTTTCGAAAAGCGACACCACACCGCTACGATCGAGGTGCGCGGGGGAGCGTGGGGGTCTGGGAGTGCGGGTGTTCGGGAGTGCGGGAGCGTGGGAGTGCGGGAGCGTGGGAGTGCGGCGATTTTGTGTCACGCACCAAGAAACACGCATCACGAACCACGAAACACGCACCACGAAACACGCATCACGAAACACGCACCACGACAGGCGACACGAGATCCGGACATCAACACGCTGAATCAGTATCAGTCGTCCTCCTCGACGGTCACCTCCAGAATGTTGAGCACCCGCACCGGCTGCCCCCACATCTGGGTCGTCATCACGTCTTCCAGGATCTGCACCCGAAAGCGGACGCGCATCCCATCCTGCTGATAGTCCTCCGCCAGGTTCTGAGGCAGGTACTTCGCGCCGTCCTCTGCCTCGATGCCGTAGAAGCCTCCTTCGAGGTCGATGTACCGTACGGTGCCGACGCCGCTCATGATGTCGTCGAGGTTGGAGGGAGCTTCGCTATCGAGGTCCGGCTGCTGGGCGCCGGTCGGCGTGCGGGGCGCCTCGCCGGACGCGCAGCCGCCCAGAACGAGGCAGAGACCGACACCCAGCGTAATAAAGAGTCGCCACATGACACGGGGAGGGGATGGTTCAGCAGAAGTAGCGATCAGGCCGAAACCGGCGCCACGTCGGCATCTTCGGCGGCGTGCTCGGGCGTCCCGACCGCGTGGATCCAGCCGCCCGCCAGCACGTCCTCGCCCTCGTAGAGCACGACGGACTGTCCCGGCGTGATGGCGCGGCGCGGCGCGGCGAAGGCGACGGCGATCTCGTCATCCTCCTCCTGCCAGGCCAGGCCGGGCGCGCCGGGGTCGTTATAGCGAATCTTGGCCACGACGGGCCGCTCCTCGCGTAGGTCGGAGTACTTGATCAGGTTGATCTGCCGGGCGGCGAGGGTCTGCTGCATCAGATCCTCGCGCGGCCCAACGGTGATGGTGTTCGTCTCCGGGTCGATGGCAGTCACGTAGACGGGCTCGCCGAGCGCCAGCCCGAGGCCGCGCCGCTGCCCGATGGTGTAAAACGGATAGCCCTCGTGCTCGCCGACGACGGTGCCGTCGGCCAGGACGAACGCGCCGCCGCCCACCTCCTCGGCCAGTCCGTCGACGCGGTCTTTCAGGAAGCGGCGGTAGTCGTTGTCCGGAATGAAGCAGATCTCGTAGGAGTCCGGCTTCTCGGCCACGCGGTCCAGGCCGAAGTCGGACGCCATCTGCCGGATCTCGGGCTTCTCGTAGGTGCCGAGCGGAAAGATGGACCGGGCGAGGTGCTCTTGCGGCAGGCCCCACAGGGCGTAGCTCTGGTCCTTGTTGCCGTCCAGCCCGGTCGAGAGCACGTAGCGCTGCAGGTCGGCGTCGTGGCGGACGCGGGCATAGTGGCCCGTGGCGATGTACTGGCAGTCGAGGTCGTCGGCGCGGCGCAACAGAGCAGCCCACTTGATGTGCGTGTTGCAGAGCACACAGGGATTGGGCGTGCGTCCCGCGAGGTATTCCTCCGTGAAGCGCTCGATCACCCAGTCGCCGAACTCCTCGCGGATGTCGACGATGAAGTGCGGAAAGTCGAACCGCATGGCGACGGCGCGGGCGTCGTTCATCGACTCCAGCGAGCAGCAGCCGACCTCCTTGCCGGAGCGTCCGCCGCTCGTGGAGTAGTCCCACGTCTTCATCGTGATGCCGACCACGTCGTAGCCCTGCTCGTGCAGCAGCGCCGCCGTCACCGACGAGTCGACCCCGCCGCTCATGGCCACCAGTACGCGTCCGTGGGTGCTCATCGCCCCGTCTCGTTGATCGTCATTGGTCTCGTTTCGAAAAGCGGCGAGTACAACGGCAGGGCCCATTTCCACGTTCCGTTCGCCGCCGAAACGGACCGGCGCGGTGTGGGTTGCAGAGGGTGGCGTTTTGTCTCCGCGCCGTTCAGGTCCGCGCCGATCTCCCCATCGATCAGACGTTCCCGATGGATCACCCCGTCTTTCCTACTGTTTCGTGGCTCCTCACGCTTATGCTGTTCTCTCTCACCGCCGTCGTCGGCTGTGGCCGGAATGCCGGCCTCGACGCTGTGGAGCGGCTGGTGCGGTCGGAGTACCCGCAGGTGCGCCAGCTCTCCACCGATTCGCTGGCCGCCTGGCTGGAGAGCCCTACGCAAGACGACCCGCTGCTGCTGGACGTGCGTACGGCGGAAGAATATGCGGTGAGTCATCTGCCCGGCGCGCAGCGCGTCGCCCCCGAAGCCGAGCGGTTCACCTTCCTGGAGAACGTCCCGCACGACGCGCCCATCGTCACGTACTGTTCCATCGGCTATCGGTCCTCGGCGCTGACCGCGCGGCTCCAGGAAGCGGGCTACACGAACGTGATGAACCTGGAGGGCTCGATCTTCGCCTGGGCCAACGAGGGGCGTCCCGTCTATCGGGGACGCGAGGTGGTCGACCAGGTGCACCCGTACAACCGCCGCTGGGGCCTGCTGCTCAAGCCGTCCCTCCGCGCCGACGTCGCATCGGTGGACGGCGACGGTGGAGCGGCGTCCTGAGGCCGGGTGCATTTCTGGCCAAACGCCGCCTTTCCATCTGCCGCTTTGTTTTTGTAGATTTGGTCACGTCCCGCGAGGCCCCCTCACCGACGCGCGCCGCCCACTGGCCCGCCCTGGCTTCGCGCACTCGCACCCTTGCACAGTCTGCTGACGAACCATGAGACGCACTGAATTGCTCACTGGGGTTCGCCAGGTCCAGGAGGCCTTCGAGGCCAGCGACCTCATCGACATGCTCGACGCCTTGCTGCACCCCGACGACACCGAGCCGGACGCGCTGGTCTCGTCGCTGCTGCAGTCGCTCAACACGTACTCCGTACAGGCCCGCGACTACAACCCGGCGGCGGAACAGATCACGAGCATCTTCGGCCTGGATGACCTGCACGACCCGACGCACTGGTCGCAACTCGTGCTCGGCGCCAGCGCGATGGACGACGAGCAGCGCACCCACATCCAGACGTTGCAGAGCCGGGCGCTCATCGTCAAGCACTACCTGCCGAAGATCGCAGGCCTGTTCGAGGCCGATGCCGCGCAGTCCACGCATCAGCTGGAGATGCAGTACGGCACGAAGCAACTGCTGACGGTCGTCGTGATCGAGGAGGCGAAGCAGTTTTCCAGCCCCGAGCGCCTGCAGAAGATGCTGGGGAGCATCAACACGCTCTACGAGGTCTGTGCCATCCTGGAGGATACGCCGGGCGAGAAGTTGAGCGTGGTGGCCTGCGACTCGGGCGAGGACAAGTCGTTCGACTTCGTGGGGTCGGCGGCGGCCATCGACCGCCTGAAGCGGATGATGCTGGACCTCTGGAACCGCGTCGTCTTCCACCGGGACGAGCAACTGTCGCGGCGCCTGGAGATGGTGGCGCACAACCTGCCCATCCTCCGCGAGATCGACGAGGCCGAGGAAGGCGAAGACATCGGTCCCGAGCAGGCCGAGCTGTTGCGGCGGCGCGTGCTGGACGGCGCCACCCGGTTCCTGGAGTCGGGTGCCATCATCCCCGAAATCGATCAGCACACGCAGCACGATCCACGCCACCTCATGCGTCCGGCCACCAAGATGCTCGTCAGCCCGAGCCGCCCGGCATCGACCCCCGAGGAGCCGCAGGACGAGGAAGAGATGAGTGCGTTCCTGGACGACGCGGAACGCGCCGAACTGCTGCGCCTCTTTCACCGCGCCCGCGGCGACGAGGCAGAGCCCCCCGACGCCTCCCCGGCGCCCGAACCTGACGCTGCGGACACGAACGGCGCCACGAGGGACGAGGAACAGCTGGTGGCGGAGGCCGCCAAGGAGCTCTCAGACGAGCAGGACCCCGCCGACGTCGACGACGGGACCGACGAGGAGGAGGACGAAAAGGACGCTTGACGCCGAATCCGGTCGACGGATTGGAGGTTGGACGTGTGGATGTGCGACGGCACGGACGGTGATGCGTGTTTCGTGATTCGTTGTGCGTGTTTGGTGACGTGCAACCGTAGACGCTTCAGCAACGCCCCCTCACGCAATACGCATCACGCACCACGTGCTTAGCGTTGCGGAAATCGCCAGGCGAGAGCGGTCCTACGCGTCCCATAGGCTGGTGCGGTCATGCGACCTGAAAACCTGCCGACCTGAACGACCTTCGGCTTACAGCAAGTGCTTCACGCGTCCCCCGTCCACCGGGAGGGCGATCCCTGTGATGTACGCCGCCGGAGCGCTGGCCAGAAAGACGGCGGCGGCCGCGAATTCGTCCGGCGTGCCGAGGCGCTTCAGGGCGTTTTGCTCCGCCCATCCGGCCGCGATCTCGTCCTCCGTCTGCCCGGTGCGCGCCTCGATGCTCTCGGCCAGTTCCTGCAGGCGCTGGGTCTTCGTGTAGCCCGGCAGCAGTGTGTTGACGGTGATGCCTTCCGGCCCCACCTCTTCGGACAGGCTCTTGGCGAATCCCTGGACGCCCGCCCGCGCCGTGTTCGAGAGGTAGAGCGTGGGGATGGGCTGCTTGGCCGAGACCGACGAGACCATCAGGATGCGCGCGTGCTCGTCCGTCGATGCGGCACGGCGCAGGTGCGGCAGGGCGTGGCGGCACAGATTGATGGTGCTGACGAGGTTCAGTTCGAGCGCATCGCGCCAGTCGTCGGCATCGAAGTCCTCGACCGTGCCAGACGGCGGCCCGCCCGCGTTGGTGACCAGCACGTGCAGCGCCCCGAACACCTCGACGGTCGCAGCGATGGCCTCGGCGATAGCCGCTTCATCCGTCACGTCGCATACGAGCGGCAGCACCCGGTCGGGCGAGACGTCGGCGTCGCGGGCGATGGCTTCTGCCGCCGCCTCGATGCGGTTCTTGTTGCGTGAGCACAGGGCGACGGCGCACCCTTCGCGGGCCAGCCCCAGCGCGATGCTGCGCCCCAGGCCACTGCTCGCTCCAGCGACGAACGCCACACGATCCTTCAATCCGAGATCCATGTCTTTGAAGATTATTCGTTTGTATTGGCGATGGGGATGCGGGAAGTTGTGACTCCGTTTCACGAACCGCGCTCCCGCATGTCCAGTTACGACGCCACGAACCGCTCCACCGTTCGCACGCAAATGGCGCCCGCCGCCATCGGCCCGTATAGCCAGGGCATCCTCGTGGGCAACACGTTGTATTGTTCGGGGCAAATCGCCATCGACCCGAAGAGCGGCAGCATGGTCACGGACAGCGTCGAGGTGGAGACGGAGCGCGTGCTCGACAACCTCGGGGCCATCCTTCAGGCGGCCAGCATGGACTTCGACCACGTCGTGCGCTGCACCGTGTATCTGGCCGACATCAACGACTATGCCCAGGTGAACGAGGTCTACTCCCGCTATTTC
Source organism: Bacteroidota bacterium (assembly GCA_009908885.1). Classification (GTDB taxonomy): domain Bacteria; phylum Bacteroidota; class Rhodothermia; order Rhodothermales; family JAAAOL01; genus JAAAOL01. The sequence continues at coordinate 5,523 of JAAAOL010000551.1, forward strand.
AACGAGATGCTGCCCGCGCGTGAGGCCGTGCAGGTGGCCGCCCTGCCTCGCGGGGCGCGCGTCGAGATCTCCTGCATCGCGGTCCGATGACCGGGGCGGGCTAGACGTCCAGCACTTCGATCTGGACCGTCATCCGCACTTCGAGCACGTAGGTGCGCAGATCAGGCTCCACGAGAAGAAGCTGGAGCACGCCGCGGAAGGCCTGGTCGGTCACGAGATCCGTGATGCCCGCCGTGGACACGGTCATCTCCGCCTGACGGGCATCCGGGGGGCTGCCGAGGCTGGCGACGATCTGCGGATCGCCCACTCCATCGACCGCAAAGTTGGTCCGCGTCAAAAAGGCGGACAGGTTTTCCAGGGGCTGGATGCGTTCGAGCGTCACGTCGGTGATCGTCACGCGCTGCACGTCTTCCGGCACATAGGCCAGCGGCAGCACGTCCTCCACGCTGACAGCCTCCTCAGACGTGACGTCCAGCGAGCCCGAGCCGTCGGCCTGCCCGCCCTCGAACTGAAAGCGGAACGTCAGCTCCTCAGGTTGCAGCACGACGGTCTCTCCCTCACCGGTGCTGGTCGAGTCGCAGCCCGCCGTGGTGAGCAACAGCGCGACCACCGCGAACAGCACCACGACGGCGAATACGAGACGTCGAGCCGGACGACGGGCGGCAAACATATTCATCATAGCAGGAAACGCGCGAGGCGTGGGTCAGTCGTGGAGAACAGCATCAGGACGCCATGCAGGATAGGAAGACCCCGATCCACGCACCAGGCCATTTTCGGGTGCACGGCGAGGCCAGCAGGCGGACGTCCTTCGATAGTCAGCTACAGCCGCAGTACGGAATGGGTCCGCACGGAGGCATCCAACATCTCACGCCCACCGAGCGCATCGAGTTCGACGAGAAATGAGAATCCGAGCACGTCGCCGCGCGTCTGCCGGACGAGCCGGTGCGTGGCCGAGGCCGTCCCGCCCGTGGCGATCACGTCGTCGTGGATCAGCACCCGGTCCGTGTCTTCCAGCGCATCGACGTGCATCTCGATGGTGTCGGTGCCGTACTCCAGCTCGTATTCCTCCGTCACCGTGGTGTGCGGCAGCTTGCCCTGCTTGCGCACCGGCACGAACCCGGCGCCCAGGCGATGGGCGAGCATCGCGCCCAGGATGAAGCCGCGCGACTCGATGCCGACGACCTTGGTCACGCCGTCGCGAAGGAACGGCCAGGCCAGCGCATCGATGGCGTAGCGCAGTAGGTCGGGGTCTTGCAGGATCGGGGTGATGTCCTTGAAGGCGATGCCCGCCTCCGGGAAGTCCCGGATCGTGCGGATGCGCCGTTCCAGCTCCTGTACGATGTCCATGCGCTCCAGCGGTCGTTGCGACGAGGCAGTCATTCAGCGGGGGTGTAGTTGAGCCCTTTCTCGTACCGCACCTTAAAGGCGCGCACGGCCCGAAAGATGGCACTGGCGAGGTAGTCCTGGCCGATGTCAGTGCTCAGGAACGCCGCCTCGCGCGGGTTGGTGATGAAGCCCAGCTCGACCAGCACCGCGGGCATCGAGGCGCCCCAGAGTACGTAAAAGCGGGCCTGTTTCACGCCGCGGCTGGTCCGTCCCACCCGGGTCACGAACTGCTCCTCGACCAAGCTAGCCAGTTGCTCGCTGGAGCGCAAGTAGGCACTCTGGGCCAGCGTCTGCACGATGAGCGATTGCTCGTCGTACTGCTCGTAGACCTCCGGATTCTCCTCCAGCTTGATGACGCTGTTCTCCCGTTCCATCACGCGCCGCGCGGCCTCGGTCTTGTCCGTCCCCAGGAAGTAGGTCTCCGTGCCGTAGGCGTCGTGGTTGCGCGAGGCGTTGGAGTGGATCGAGATGAACAGCTTTCCGCCCGCCTGATTGGCGATCTTGCCCCGGTTGCGGAGGGTGATAAAGCGATCCGTCTTGCGCGTGTAGACGACGTTGATGCCGAGCTGCTCCTCCAGGTAGGCGCCCAGCTTGAGTGCGACGGCCAGGTTGATGTCCTTCTCCAGCAGGCCGTTGTGTCCCACGGCCCCCTTGTCATGCCCGCCGTGGCCCGCGTCGATGACGACCGTGTCGAGCCGCCAGCGTTGCGCGTCCGCCCCGCCCCCGTTGGTGCCGCTTCCCGTCCCGCGCACACCGGGCGCATCGCGGACGGACCGCACCGGCGGCGACGCCTGGCCCGTGCCGATGGAATACGTAAACCCGAGCAGCAGGTCATCCGTGCGGCGATCCCGGTAGGCCGCGGCGTTCACCTCCACGCGCGGATCGAGCTGAAACTGGAGGTAGAGATGCCCGCGCTGCACCTTGGCCGAGTAGGCCTGCACCGGTCCAGCCGGGGCTCCGCGCTCACAATCCGGCGCGATCTCGGTGTTGAACAATATCAGTTCGAGGCGGCGGCTGCCCACATAGTGCGGCTCGCTGTAGGCCGGGAGCGGACCGTCGGCCTGGATGCGGACGACGTAGCCTGCCTGGTCGCTGCGCTGGTCGAACGAGATCCGGTCGACCACGGGCCGCGCGTGCAGACTCCCGCTCACCAGCAGCACGAGAGCCACCAGCGAGGCAGCACTTCGAAACGCGTGACGTAACGACGGAATCATACGCGCTGTACGTTCATTCGGGCGTGGTCTCGTCTCACAGTGGGACCGATCCGCGTGCTCGGAGGCGTGCGGCGGACGGTCTGTGAGGGTACAAAAATCAGGCCACAGCATCGCAGGGCGCTGTTGCCAGTGTCGGCCAACGGGCCGATTCGCTTAACCCCGCTCTCGAACGAGACGCGCGATGGGGAGATCCCTACCGCCGGGCCGCATGCCACACGGCAGGCGCCTGTGTCCGGGCAGCCTAGTGCACCATCCAGCCATCTCTTGGTCAGTCCGTGCGTCTTTGACCAGAAGACCGCTAGAAGGTGCACTAGCCATCGCACGCCGCGCCCACCGGGGTGCGCTCGAACCTGAACGTCCGAGCGCCAGCCCATGAATCATCCGCACGCGGCGTGCCGATGGCGTCCGCCGTTACCAGTCGAGCTCATCGTCTTCGCCGAGCAGATCCCGCAGGCGCCGGTCGATGATCTCGTCCCGCGCCTCCTGGCGGCGCTCCAGCTGGGTCTGCTCGTCGTCGAGCTCGTCCTGGAGCCGTTCGATGCGTTGCTGCCGGAGTTCGACCTTCTTGTCGAAGATCTCGTTCAGGAGTTCTTCCAGCTCAGCCTGGAGTCGTTCGCGCTCTGCCCCTTCGGCCTGCCGGAGCTCTCGGGCCAGGCGCCGGGACTCGGCATCCATCCGGGCGATCTCGGCGCGCTCCTCGACCCGCTCCCGCACGTTCACCTCGATCCGCCGGTTCATGTCGCCCAGGTGTCGGTCAAGATTGCGCATCAGCGGATCCAGATCGGGCATGAAGGCCTCCACGTCCATGTCGTCCCCGAAGACTTCGAGGCGCGGGTGATCGGCGTTGAAGCGCCGGAAGAAGGCATGAGGCGGACCGTCCTCCAGCCCGAGCCGATGCTCGCCATGGGGCCCCACGATGATCCGTTCGCCGTCGTCGCCGGAGATGATGATCTGCCTGCCGTCTTTCATCTGAAGGACGACGGTGTCGCTCTCCACCACGATGGTGTCGGGCGGAGCCTCGTCCTGAGCGGCGGCGGATGGAACGAGCAGCGCACCGCTGATGAGCAGCACGGCGACGAAATACGCGGGGTGAAAGCGTCTCATGGGTCCACGGGGGTTGATGATTAGGAGGATAAACCGTTTTCCAATGAGCGGTCGCGGCGACCTCACTTGTCCTGAGCCGTCCCGTAGCCGGTGAGGTCGCGCAGACGTTGGTCGATCAGTTGCTGGCGGAGTTCTTCGCGCCGCAGCACCCG
>JAAAOL010000299.1 GCA_009908885.1 Bacteroidota bacterium
CCGAGGACACCCCGGCCTATCATTCCGCCTCGGGCGCTGTCATCCGGGCCGCCTCCAGCAATGGCGACTACGTGCTGGCCGAGCTGCTGGAAGACGTCCCCGCCGAGTACGACGTCTTCCTCGCGGGCTGGTCCATCGACGATAACGCCTCCGCCTCCAGCGTCGTCCTCGGGCACCCGAAGGGCGACCTGAAGAAGATCACCTTCGATGACGACCCGCTCATGACCTATCGGTATAGCTCCATGTACTGGGAGGCTCGTTTCGACCGCGGCACGATCGAGGCCAGCTCGTCCGGCTCACCCCTCTTCAATGACGCGTATCAGTTCGTCGGCCACGTCAAGTCCGCACGGTGGATGGACGCGAATGCCTGCTCCGGCGACGGCGGCGACGACAACAACGCGGCCATCCTCTTTCCCAAGCTGTCCTACACGTGGGACCAGGCCGATCCGGGGCAGCGCGTCAGCGATTTCCTGGACCCCGACGGCACGGGCATCACGAGCCTGGGCGGCCACCGCGCGAGTGAATCGCCGCCTCCCTCCGATCCGCCCGTAGAGCTCTGGATCAACGAGGTCAACGCGGATGCTGCGAACGGCGAAGAGTTCGTCGAGATCGTCGGCACCGCCGGAGCCGACTTCACGGACTACGCCGTCGAGATCCACTCCTGCTCGGCGGGAGCGAGTACGCTGGAGCGCACCGAAACCATCTCGTCCTCCTATACCTTCGTGGACGAATCGCACGGCTACGGCTTCTTCCTGATGTCCGGCTCGTCGTTGTCCAGCTCCGAGATCGATGTCTATTTCGAGACCCCGGACACCGACGTGTTGCCTGATGGCAGCGGGATCATCCTCGTCAAGAACCCCTCCGGCGAGGAGGTTTTCGGCTATCAGTACGACGACACCCAGGGCGGCGCGCCCGTCAACTGCCCCACCGGCCGGACGACGCGCTCCGGAGGCGATGCCTCGGGCAGCGGCAGCATGGGCTTCACGGTCGACTACATGCCGTCCGACACCGACCTGGGCACGAACAGCATCATCACCTCGCCGGGCGTCTCGAACAGCGACGGCGGCCAGAACCTGCCGGTCGAACTCGTCGCCTTCACCGCCACGGCCGACGGACGTGACGCCGTGCTGCGCTGGGAGACGGCCTCGGAGACCAACAACGCCGGATTCGAGGTGCAGCGGCTGGACGACGCCGGCTGGTCCGCGCTCACCTTCGTGGACGGCCACGGCACCACCGAGACGCCGCAGCGCTACCAGCAGCGCGTCGAGGCGCTGGAGGCCGGGTCGCACCGCTTCCGCCTCAAGCAGATCGACTTCGACGGGACGTTCGAGTATTCGCCGGAGGTAGAAGTCTATATCGACCTGCCGGACGCGTTCGTCGTCGATCCGGTCTACCCGAACCCGTTCAACCCGCAGGCCACGCTCCGCTTCGGTGTGCAGCAGACGCAGCACGTGCAGGTCCACCTGTACAACACGCTGGGCCAACGCGTCGACACGCTCTACGACCGTGAAATGCCAGCGGGCCAGGTCGTCACCCTCACCATCGACGGCAGTGACCTGCCGAGCGGGACCTACTTCGTACACGCGCAGGGACGGAGCATCCGTCACACCCAGAGCATCACCCTCGTTCGGTGATGCCCGGTCCCCTCCGCTGTTCCACCCGGCGCACATAGCCAGAGCCGGCGCGCATCTCAGCCCTCCCTCGCGCGTCGGCTCTGGTTTTTTTATTGACCCCGGGCCACTCAGGCCGCGAACGTCGCCGCTTCCGTCGGGATCGTGTCGATGCCGTCCGGCCAGTCCATCACGGGGAGCGCATAGGCCGTATGCTCCCCCGAGGGAATGGGGTTGGGCTCGGCCCAGCGCGGCCCGCGCGGCGTGGTCATGATGACGTGGTCGCCCGCCCGCCCCTGGACGTAGCTGCGCGTGAGCGGCACCTTGCCGTGGGGCGTGTCCAGGACGTACGTGGGGATCGCGAAGCCCGTCGTCGTGCCCTGCAGCGCCTCCATCAGCGCCATCCCGCGCTCGATGGACGTGCGGAAGTGGGCCGTCCCGCCGATGAGCTGCGCCTGATACAGGTAGTACGGGCGCACGCGCAGCCGGACCAGCCCTTCGCACAGGGCCCGCAGCGTCGCCGCGTCGTCGTTGATGCCGCGCAGCAGCACCGTCTGGTTGCCCACCGGCACGCCCGCCCGCAGCAGCCGGTCGATGGCGGCCGCCGCATCGTCGGTCAGCTCTTTCGGGTGGTTGAAGTGCGTGTTGATCCAGACGGGGTGGTAGCGCTCCAGCACCGCGCACAGGTCGTCGGTGATGCGGTAGGGCAGCTTGACCGGCATCCGGCTCCCGAAGCGGATCACCTCGACGTGGTCGATGGCGCGCAGGTGCGAGAGCAGCCACTCCAGGTGCCGCTCGTTGAACGTCAGCGGGTCGCCGCCGGTGAGGAGCACGTCGCGGATCTCGGAGTGGGCAGCGATGTAGTCGATGGCGGCCTGGTGCTCCTCGCGGCGCATCATGAAGTCGGCATCGCCCACCATGCGCTTGCGCAGGCAGTATCGGCAGTAGATGGCGCACTCGCTGGTGACGCAGAAGGCCACGCGGTCCCGGTAGTTGTGGATCAGGTTCTTGACGGGCGAATGGGCGACCTCCTCCAGCGGATCGACGACGCCCACGAGGTCGGGCGCCAGCTCACTCGCACGAGGCACCACCTGCCGCCGGACCGGACACTCGGGATCGTCCGGGTCCATCAGGCGCGCGTAGTACGGCGTGATATTCCAGCGAAAGACGTCCTGCGTGGCCTCGATGCCCTGCAGTTCATCCGCCGTCGGCGTGATCCAGTCGCGCAGATCCTCGACGGTATGGATGCGGTGCTGCATCTGCCAGCGCCAGTCTGTCCAATGGCGAGGCGCGATGTGCGAGGGTCGTGTTGAAGCCATGGGTAGTGGACGGGCCGGATGGTTGCTCACAGGTCGTTCGGTGGGATGTGCAACGAGTTGATTCTTGAACGCAGCGGACGTTCCTTCATCCACGCCTGTACTGCTGACCGTATACACTCTATGCGCCTCCCAAACGCGGATCGGGCCTTCATAGACGAGCAAAAACTATTGGCCTATTGCCTCAATCCACAGCATCCACGAGGCAAGCACAAGGCACGGGTGTTCGCGTCAGCGCTGGGATTCACGCGAGAGCACAGTGAACGCCTTCGTGATGCCATATTGAAAGCTGTGATGCGGGAGCAAGCAACATTCACAGGCGCCGATGAGTATGGTCGTCGTTATGTGTTGGACGTCGTACTCACGGGTCCCGCAGGCACGGCTACGGTGCGCACGTGCTGGATCATTCGATCTGACGAAACTTATCCCCGCCTCACGACCTGTTACGTTCGAGGATGAAGTCACCCCCCACAGATACGCTCAGCGTGTTGGACGTCGTTGCGCTCACAGAGGATGTGCCGGAGCATGACCTGGCTCGCGGTCAGGTGGGCACGATCGTCGAATCTCTTGGCCCGGACGTCTTTGAAGTGGAGTTTACAGATGATAATGGACGTGCCTACGCGCTCGCTGCGCTTCGGCGGGATCAGCTTCTTCCACTCCATTTTGCTCCCACCGCATCCTCATAGGCAGATCCTTCAGTTCACTCCGAGCCGTCGCAGGCCGCGTCGGAGCACGTCGGCGAGGAAGGCGTCGTAGTCGCGCCCCATCAGTTCGGCGACGATAGCGAACGTGTCGTCTGGCGCGAAGGTCGGCAGCGGGTTGATCTCCAGAAACCACGGCTGCCCGTCGGCATCGACGCGGAAGTCGGCCCGGGCGAAGTCTTTGCACGCCAGCTTGTCGTAGACGGCGACGGCATAGTCGTGAAGGCGGCCTTCCAGGTCCGGCGTGAGCGTTCCGCCGAGGCGGTAGTCGTAGTCGCGCTCCGGCAGCCCACGGTGCTCCAGCGCGTGCAGCCCGATCCCGGTATCCGCCTCCACGGCGCGTTGCAACACCGGAAGTGGCTCCGCCGGATCGTTGCCGACGACCGCCACCGTAAACTCGCCGCCGCCATGAACGAACGCCTCGACGAGCGCGTCCTGCCGATAGGCCGTCGTGATGTGCCGAACTTGCTCGCGGAGGGCGGCGAGGCTCGTCACCTTGCTCCCGGCCGTGATGCCCTTCGAGGTGCCCTCATAGCGCGGCTTGACGAAGAGCGGAAACGCGCCGGGCAGGTCGTCCGGGTCGATGGCGTCGGCGTGCGGATAGGTGCGGTACGGCGGCGTGGGCACGCCCGCGGCCACCGCCAGGTCTTTGGTCCACGCCTTGTCGAGGCTGAGCGAGAGCGTCAGTGCGTCCGAGCCCAGGCACGGGATGCCCGCCATCTCCAGCAGGATCGGCGCGTAGGCCTCGCGGTTCCGGCTGCGCGCGCCCTCGGCGATCGTGATCGCTGCGTCGAGATCCAACGAGGGCAGGCGCTCCAGGAGGTCGTGCGCGGAGCCGATGCGCACCGGCTCCGCGCCGAGCGCCTGGACGGCGGCGGCCAGCGTCTCGACGGTCGTCTCCGGCTCGTACTCCGCGTCGGCGTCCGGCGGGTCGCCGGGCTGCCAGGGATACGCGTCGAAGGTGTCGTAGATGAGGCCGATGCGCACGGCGTGTCGCGGGTTCGTGGGCGGGTGGGGCGTAGCACACGTCAGAGCCGCGCCGGAGTTCGCGGGCCCTGCCAGAAAACAATCTCGGGAGCCCACGCGTTGCGCATGTGATCTGAGTTTCCAGGTGGATTTCCCGCACGACCATGCAGGACGAGCAGAAGGCCCTCATCGTACGGACCGGTCCCGGTGGCGCCTCGTCGGGGCTCGACGTCCTCAACGAGCACCTCAAGCGGGGCTGGCGCGTGCAGCACGTCGCCCCGATGGGCGGGGCGGGCGCGGGCAGCGCCGAGGCCTCCGCCCGCCTGGCGTTCGCCGCGCTCGTCGTGATCGAACGCGCGGGGCAGCAGTCCGCTGAGGCGGTCGCCGCGGCCGAGGAAGACGTCGAAGAGATCATCGAAGAAGCCGTCGAGGGCGATGGCCCTGCCGTTCCCGTCGAAAACCTCGACCTCGACGTGCCCCCCGCGTCCTGAGCCCTTGCCCAATCCGCCTGTGCGGTCCGGCAGATATGACCGTCTTACGCAAAAACAGGTATTTCTCCCTTGACCTGCTTCGTGCTATGTCGTAAACAGGCTGTACCGTCTTACCGTACCGGGTGCGTCGGACCACACGCCTCCCCACGGCGCGTCGACGCTACCTGCCTCGATCTGCACCCGGTAGCTGCACGGCTTGCGTAACCGCCCTCTGCGCCCGCCGTGCGCCTCCGTTCTTCTGCATCTAGACCATTCGTCCTATGATACTCCCTCCCATTCGTTGTCTACTTCGGCGGAAGCGCTTCGCCGCGGTGCTGAGCGGCCTCGTGGGGCTGCTCCTGCTGATGCCGTCCGAGGCCACCGCTCAGGGCTTCAGCATCTATGAACAGGGCGCCTGCACGATGGGCCGGGCCGGCGCGACGGTAGCGGACCCCTGCGAAGATGGCTCGGGCATCTATTTCAACCCGGCCGGACTCACCGGACGACCGGGCCTGACCCTCTCTGCGGGCGCCACCGCCGTGCTCGTCGGCGGGGACTTTAAATCCGACCGGACCGGCGAGACGTGGGATCTTCAGAACGATCCCATCTTCGTGCCCCACCTCTACGCCAATTACGGCCTCGACGACCAGCTCAGCATCGCGCTGGGCGCGTACGTGCCGTACGGCCTCGGCACGGAATGGCCGACGGGCGACTTCCCCGGCCGCTTCCTGGGTTATGACAACAGCCTGGAGGCCATCTACGTCCAGCCGACCCTCGCCTATCGCATCACCGACCGCATCAGCATCGGCGCCGGACCGATCCTGGCGATCAGCACGGTCGAACTGAACCAGCAACTCGACTTGTCCACCGTGGAGGCTGCTGAGGGCACCACCTTCGGCCAGCTCGGCATCCCGCTCCAGACGTCGTTCGCCGATGCCAACCTGGAGGGCCACGGCCTGGGCTTCGGAGGCAACATCGGCATCCAGGTCAAGGCGACCGACTGGCTCGACGTCGGCGCACGCTTCATGACGCCCATCACGGTCGACTACGATGGCACGGGCAGCTTCTCTCAGGTCGAGACGGGCATCGAACTGCCTCCAGACAACCCGCTGGGAGCACCCGCTGGATTCCCGCTCGATGCGATTATCGCCTCGCAATTCGCCCCTGACAGCACCCTGGACGCGCAGGACATCAGCACCGAAATCACGCTCCCGATGCAGATCGTCGCGGGCGTGAAAGTGCAGGCCACACCCCAATTGCAGGTCTTGCTCGACTATCAGTTCACGGGCTGGTCCTCGTTCGACGTGATCCCGCTCGACTTCGAGAACGACGAACTGGATTCCGAGCAGATCGAGGACTATGAGAACACGAACGCGGTGCGCCTCGGCGTCGAATATGAGCTGAACGAGTCGCTGCGCCTCCGGGCGGGCTACCTGTTCAACGAGGCCGCCGCACCAGAGGCCACGGTGACGCCGCTGCTGCCGGAGGCCGACCGCAACCACCTCACGGCGGGCCTCGGCTGGCGCATCGTCCCGAACGTCGAGGTGAACGTCGCCTACCAGTACATCAACCAGAACGACCGGCGGGGCCGCGTGCGTGACGCCCCGGAGGGCGAAGAGCCCACCGCCGCGCTCAACAGCGGCCTCTACACCTTCACCGGGCACCTCATCGGAACGACGCTGACGCTGGACCTCTAGCCATGACGACTTTTATGGACTCCCTTTCGCTACCTCGCCTGCGATGGATCGCGCCCGTGCTGCTCTGCGCGGCGGTGCTCGTCGCGGGCTGTGACGACGAAGAACTCCTTCCGCCCGAGACCGAAGCTCCGCTGTTCGAACGCTATGCCGCGCTCGGCAACAGCATCACGGCGGGCTTCCAGTCGGGCGGCATCAGCGCCAGCACGCAGCAGGAATCGTACGCCGCGCTGCTGGCCGCGTCGATGGACACCGAATTCAACCAGCCGCTTCTCAACGATCCGGGCTGTCCTCCGCCTATCGTCGACGCCCTAACGGGGGAGCGGGCAGCGAATGTGGACTGCGCCCTGCGCACGACGCCCCTTCCGCCCGTCATCCACAACGTAGCCGTGCCGGGCGCGCAGGTGATCGACCTGCTGACCAATCTGGATTCGAACTCGTCGGCCAATACGCTGACGACGTTCATCCTGGGCGGGCGCACGCAGCTCGAAGCGGCCGCCGACGTGCAGCCCACGTTCGCCACCGTCTGGATCGGCAACAACGACGTGCTGGGCGCGGCGCTGTCGGGCAACACGGACCTGATCACCGCGGCAGGTGACTTCGAGACGCGCTACCGGCAGGCGATGGACAGCCTCGCCACGCCGGACCTGGAAGGCGCCCTCCTGATCGGCGTCGCCAACCCGACGCTGATTCCGCACCTGTCGCCGGGCGCGGCCTACGCGCAGGCCCAGCCGACCATCCAGGCCCTCCTGGACGGCAGTGACACGGGCGGCCAGTTCGTAGTGGCCGACAACTGTGCGGCGGGCGGCGCTACGTCGCTCGTGCCGTACGGGTACGGCTTCGGCACCCTGCTGGCCCAGGCCCAGAACGGGCTGTCGGTCCAGCTCGACTGCCTGAACGATCCGCCGGTCCTGACGCCGGAGGAGACGGCCACCGTCGTGGGCGCCGTGCAGCAGTTCAACGCCATCATCCAGGCCGAGGCGCAGGAGCGCGGCTGGGCCTACCTCGACCCGAATCCGGTGCTGCAGGAGCAACAGGACCAGGTCCCGGTCTTCCCGGACCTGGAGAATCAGCCTGCGATCTTCGGGCCCTTCTTCAGCCTCGACGGCGTCCACCCGAACGGGGCGGCCCACGTCCTCGTGGCGAATGCGGCGGTCGACGCCATCAACGCGCAGTACGGCACGGACCTGCCGCCCATCGCGACGACGCAGTAATTCCTACCATCGGGGATCGCCACCGCCGCTATCGCCGTGAGCGTGATGCGTATTGCGTGATGCGTAAGGGCGCTGACCGGGGACTAGACGCCTCAATGCACCGTCTTCGCCTGGCGGCGTCCGCATCGCCAAGAACGCAGTGCGTGGCTATGATGTGTGAGGACTCACCCCGGACGTGATCTGGGACCTCCGGCGAAGCGATGGCCCGTGCCTGTCACGAATTACGAATCACGCATTACGACGGGCGAGCATCAAGATCCGGACGTCACCAGCCTGAGCCACTATTGCGCATCACGCGCGTCACGCAGTACGCCCTGCCTCCACATGCTGCCTGCCCGCTTCGACCGCTACCGCCGTCCGGCCCGCCGCGTCCTCGGTGTGCTGTTCATCGCCGCCGGGGTGCTGCACTTCGTCGTGCCGTCGTTCTACGTAGCCATCATGCCGCCGTACCTGCCCTATCACCGGGCGCTCGTCTTGCTCAGCGGCATCGCCGAGGTCCTGGGCGGCATCGGTGTGCTGCTTCCGGCCACGCGGCGCCTCGCGGGGTGGGGGCTGATCCTGCTGCTGCTCGCCGTCTTTCCGGCCAACATCCACATGTTCACCGAGGCGCTCGCCGGGCAGGGCTGGTCGTTCTACACCGTCGGCCTGCTCGTGCGCCTGCCGCTCCAGTTCGTGATGATGGCGTTCGTCTACTGGTGCGCCGTCCCGCCGCCCGCTACGGCTGACGCGGAATGAGGAGCAGCTCGGTCTGCCGCCCGTCGAGGTACCAGGCGGTTTCGCCGTCGAAGAGGGCGTCCTCTTCCAGCTTGATGCGCACGCGCTGGTCGCCCCACTCGGGCACGGTCACCTCGGCGTTGAGTTCGATGGAGTGCGCCGTATTCGGGTAGAGCGGGTAGTCGCCCCGGCCCGGCACGCCGCCCTGCTGGTCCCACAGCCCGATGGTCGGCCCGGCGCCGTGCCCGTGAAAGCCGATGGGATGCGTGTAGATCGACGCGTCGATGCCCTCGGCGGCAGCCCGGTCGAGCGCGGCCTGAAGGATGGCGTTGCCGCTGCGCTCCGCCGCGAACTCGTCGGTCAGAATGTCCTGGAGCCGGTTGCCGACGGCCAGCCCGTCGCGCAGGCCCTCGGGCGCCTCGGTCTCGTCCGGGCGGAGGACGTACGCGTGCTGCTGCGTGTCCGTGTTGAGGCCGAGGTAGGTGATGCCGAAGTCGACGTGCAGCAGGTCGCCGGGCTGGATGACGTCGGTATCGGGGCGGGAGGCGAACGTCTCGCGCATGCCGTCGCCGCCGGTCTCGTTGCGCTGGACGGAGACGGTCGGGTGGAACCACGTCGTCAGGGTGAGGTCGCGGATGCGGTCGCGGTACCAC
>JAAAOL010000012.1 GCA_009908885.1 Bacteroidota bacterium
CCAACTCATTAACCGGAGTTGGTGTAAGAGCTCATCTCAGACTTGGATCCGGGAGCGCTCTGCCGAAGCGTCTGCTCTCGCCCTCCACACAACACGCAACACGAAACACGAATCACGGCGTGGGACCTCGGAGATCCTGACGTCTCCCATCTGAATGAGTATGACCGCCGACCAGGGACGGCGCGTGCAGAGCGGTCCTGGGCACAAGACGTTGGACCAGACGCCGGAGCCTAGCGCTCGGCGTGCTTCAAGGGATGCGTAGATTCCGGGTCCGCCTCGGGAGGTTCGACGACCTTCAGGATCTCATCGATGTGGAGCAGGCCGCGGGTAGCCGCAGCGGCGAGCAACAGCAAGACGGACGCAAAAAGGAGTAGACTGATCGTAACCATGGTTATTTCGGGTTTGTTGGAGTCAGGATACATTCGCCGTTCCGTACGCCGCATCTTGGTACGGGATGCATGCCGCAACGACCGGAAGCCCTTCCCTCACAGAGAGGTAACATCAAAGCGCTTTTGGGGCGGCCTGTAATCCAGGAACCTCCCTCGCCCACGGGGCTGGCCCGTTGAAACAGACAGCACCTCGCGCACGCAGACCGCCGCTTTGCCCTACGCCCAGTGGTGTGAAGTTATTTCTGATGTCACCGTAGTTCTTGGTACCGTATGGCCGGTTAGCGGCCAACGGCTCTGCAAAAGAGGGGCTGTCCGTTTTGGGTTGATCCAGTGGTGTGAAGTTGTTTCTGGCATCACCATTGAGCGTCGTTTTCGTCCGAGCGGTGGAGGATTAACGGGCGCAAACGCTCGCTCGGATAATGGACGTCCGTCCAGACGAGCGTAGCGACTCACGACCGGAGGGAGCTAAAACGGACGGAAAAGATCATGGCTCAGAAGATCCCGCCCGGACCGTGGCTCCGGCTCCGCTGCGAGGGATCGAACTCGCTCGCTGGGCTCGCAGCCCAGGACTACTTCCTCCCGATGGTCGGGGCGCTTCAGACAAGATCCCTCGCGGTCGCTCTGCCTGCGCCGTGGTCCGGGCGGCGGACTCTTCAAGGCCGATTCCGAATATATCTTCACACTGTTGCCCTACGCCGAAACGCCCGTGCAGGCGGCGGGATCGGTCGTCGCCGTTCTTCGCCAAGAATATGCCATCGGGGCCGCACCGCCCCCGCCGGTTCGCTTCCGGTTCCGGCGGATTTTTTGTAGACTACGAATCTACGGCGATCTCCGGTGTGCTCCGGGAACGCACGGTGCGGGTGCTAATTCAAGCTTTTGCGTTTCTCGGGAGACGTGCGTCCCGGGGGAGCACGCGCCCCGGACCCCGCAGTGCTGCATAACACCCTCTGAATTGAGATATAGAACCGTCTATGGAATCGAGAGAGTCCACGCACGAGCAAGAGCAGAACGGGCAGGAAGCGCTTCCGGCCACCGACGAGATGGACGTCGACCTGGCGGAGCAACTTGCGGATGAGCTGGCCGACGAGCTGGAAGGCAAACCCGTCCACGAAGCCCTATCGCAGGTGGCCGACCAGGTGCCGGACGGCATCCAGCACGACGGTACGCTGACCGTCGACCCCGCCGCGCCGGCCGACTTCGAGGCAGAGACGCTGCTGCGCATCTACCGCACGATGCTCACCTCGCGCCGCCTCGACGAGAAGATGCTCACGCTGCTGAAGCAGGGGAAGGGCTTCTTCCACATCGGCTGTGCAGGGCACGAAGCGGCCCAGGCCGCCGTCGGCGCGCTCTCGCAGCCGGGGCACGATTGGTTCTGCTTCTACTACCGCGACCTGTGCATGGCCCTCTCGCTCGGCGTGACGCCGGAGGAGGTGCTGATGGCCCACCACGCCAAGGCGGACGACATTTTCTCGGGCGGGCGGCAGATGTCGGAGCACTACGGCGACCGTGACAAGCACATCATGACCACGTCGTCGTCGGTGGGCGCGCAGTTTCTCCCGGCGCTCGGCTTTGCGATGGGCGTCCGGCGGCGCGGCGAAGACGCCTACACGTACTGCTCCTGCGGCGAGGGCGCGACGAGCCAGGGCGACTTCCACGAGGCGCTCAACTGGGCCGCCCGCGTCCAGGCGCCGGTGCTCTTCTTCGTCCAGGATAACAAGTACGCCATCTCCGTCCCCGTCGAGGAGCAGACCGCCGGGGGCACGCCGTACAAGCTGACCGCGGGCTACGAAGGGCTCCAGCGCATCCGCGTCGACGGCACCGACTTCTTCAAGGTCTACGCCGCCGCGCAGGCCGCCATCGAGCACATGCGCTCGGGCGGCGGCCCCGTCTGCATCGTGGCGGACGTGGTGCGGCTGCTGCCCCACTCCTCGTCCGACAACCACGCCAAGTACCGCACGCCGGACGAGCTGGAGGAAGATCGCAAGATCGACCCCATCGCCCGGATGGAAATCGCGCTGACCGAGGCGGGCATGCTGACGGAAGATGACATCGAGCGGCTACGCGACGAGGTGCGCCAGGAGATCGACGCCACGAACCGCCGCGTCGACAAGCAAGCCGATCCCGACCCGGCGACGGCGACCACCCACGTCTACTTCGAGGGCGACCTCGGGCTCGACTACGAGGCCACCACGCCCGACGGCGAGCCGACGGTGATGGTGGACGCCATCAACCAGGCCCTCCAGGAAGAAATGGAGCGCGACGAACGCGTCATCGTCTACGGCGAGGACGTGGCGGGCGGCAAGGGCGGCGTCTTCACCGCCACGCGTGACCTGACGGCCACCTTCGGCGAGGACCGCTGCTTCAACTCGCCGCTCGCGGAAGCCTCCATCATTGGCACGGCGGTGGGCCTCTCGGCCAGCGGCTTCCGGCCGGTCGTGGAGATTCAGTTCGCCGACTACATCTGGCCCGGCATGCAGCAGCTCCGCAACCAGGTGGCGCCGTTCCGCTACCGCTCCAACGACACCTGGAGCGCGCCGCTCGTCATCCGCGTGCCGTGCGGCGGCTACATCCACGGCGGACTCTGCCACTCGCAAAACATCGAGTCCATCTTCGCCCACACGCCGGGCTTCATCGTCGCCATGCCCTCCACGGCGGCCGACGCGAAGGGGCTGCTCAAGACGGCCATCCGCTCCGAGGATCCCGTGCTCTTCCTGGAGCACAAGGCGCTCTACCGCGCCGCCGCCGCCCGCACACCCGGCGTCGGTGCCGACTACTTCGTTCCTTTTGGCACGGCACGCACCCACCGCGAGGGCACGGATCTGACCATCGTCACCTACGGCATGATGGTCCACAAGGCGATGAACGTGGCGCGTCAGATCGAGAAAGAAGATGGCGCCTCCGTCGAGATCCTCGACATCCGCACGATGATGCCGCTGGACAGCGAGGCCATCCTGAACTCGGTCCAGAAGACGAACCGCGTGCTCGTGGCCTACGAAGACCACGAATTCATCGGCTTCGGCGCCGAGATCAGCGCCCAGATCGCCGACCGGGCATTCGAGTACCTGGACGCGCCCGTGCAGCGCGTGGCCGGGGCCTTCACGCCGATTCCCTTCGCCGACCCGCTGGAGAAAGCCGTGCTGCCCCAGGACGACGACATCCTCCGCGCCGCCCGCACCCTGCTGGCGTACTAGTGCGAACGGGTGAAAGGGGGAACGGGAGAATGGGAGAGCGGGAGAGCGGGTGTAGCGATGCCTCCCCATTCCACCTACGACGGACTGGCGCACTGCGGCAAGTAGAGGAGGAAAGACGGATGGACGTTCGTCTGTCTCATCCATTCACACATTCGCACCTCCAACCTTCCACACCCAAACCCAAACGGGTTTCACGCATACGTGCGATCCGAGGCCGGGGTGAAGCGCGCGAGGACGAGCCCGGCGAGGCCCCACGTCGTCACGTTGGCGACGAACGTCATCAGGTGATACGTCCACGGATGCGCCCACCAGATCGGCTCGCTGAAGTCGGACCACAGCGCGGCGGTGACCCCGAGCAGGAGGACGAGCAGCACCCGCTTGCCGTACGTCGGCGCGACGGGGGCGGCGATGCGCAGGATCAGGCCGAGCAGCACCGCGACGGCCAGCATGTGCACGAAGCCCGCCACGAAGACGCCCGGTCGCATGGGCGCGAAGCCGTCCTTCTGCACGAACAGCATCGCCACCGGCCCGGCCTCGTGGCGCGCGGTGAACGTCTCCGTGTCCGTCGTCTGTGGATTCGGGACGACGTACGTGCCCGTCTCGGGGACCTGCGCCCGAATTGCCTCGGCCACGGCCGCCTCGGCGTCCGCGCTCATGGTGTCGACGGCCGGGTTGGGCCACGGCACGGCCCAGAACAGAAAGCCCCAGACGAACATGACGAGGGCCGCCAGTACGCTGCCCCACAGTAGTCGCTTCATAACGATGCTCCCGGCGCCTGCGCGCCGCGTCGATGAGGGAGAGGGTGATCGGTATTCCGATGATACGCTGGCCCGGGTGTCACCCTACTGTCACCCCATGATCGACGGCGCAGCGCGGCGTCATTTCAGCAGGACCATCGCCCGCGTCTGCGTGTGGCGTCGTCCGCTGGCATCGACCACCTCCAGCCGGTACAGATAGGTCCCGCTGGCCACGGCTCGCCCGGCCTGATCGCGCCCGTCCCAGGTAGCGACGTGCGTGCCTGCCCCCTGTGCCCGGTCGTGGAGCGTGGCGACGCGGCGCCCGGCGACGTCGTAGACCCGCAGCGTCACCTGGCCCGGCTGCGGCAACGTGTAGGTGATGCGCGTCGAGGGATTGAACGGGTTCGGATAGTTCGCCGCGAGATGCACGGCGGTGGGTACGGCGCCGTCCTCCGTGCTGACATTCGCGTTGACGGTGGCCGTGACCGGCAGCGACTGCGTGCCGCCGTTGCTCGTAATGTCGAGGCGGCCCCGGTAGGTGCCCGCCGCCAAGCCGGTCGCGTCGAAGGTCGCCGTGATCGTCTCCGCCGCGCCGGGCTGCACCGTGCCGCTCGTCGGCGTCACCTGGAGGCGGTCGCCACCGCCGCCACCGCCGCCGCCCGGCTCCAGCGTGCCCTGCGCGCGGATGATGAAGGCGCCTCCGGCGAACTGCGTCTCCTCCACGCTGGTGAACGTGCCGCCGCCATCGGAGAAGAAGCTCTGCCCGGTAACTGCCGCGTCCTCGTCGTAACCCGCGGGGAAGTCGATGCCGCCCTGCGTGCCCACCACGATCCGAAAGGCCTCGCCCGCTGCGAACGTCAGGGGCGGGTCGAGCGTGGCGCCGAACGTGTCGCCGTTCTGGGCCGTGTTGTATTCGAGCGTGCCTTCCACGAGCGCCTCCCCACTGGCGTCGAGCACGGCGAGCTCGACGGTGTTCGTCGTCGCGTCCTCCGTGCGCATGAAGAAGGTAAATCCTTCCAGGCTGAACGCGCTGGACGGCACGAACTCGTTCGCCCACACGAAGACGTTGCCATCGTCGAAGCCCACGAAGGTATCCGCCGTGTCGTCGCCGTCATCCAGGATGAGCGTGTCGCTCTGGCCCGGCCCAGCGGTGGACGCGGCAGCGCCCGGCGCCGTCGTCGCGTCGAGCGCAGGGCCTGCCGTCGCGCTCCCATCGAACCGGTAGCGCCGCCCGGTCGTCGTCGTGGCCGTCAGCACGCCGTGGCGTCCGGCCTTGAACGTCGGGCCCGGCGCCGGCTCGGTCGGCTCGGTCACGCTGATCGAATACGTCAGCGGCTCTCCACCTACGTTCTGCACCTGGAACGACGCCGAGGTCGTGCGCCCGACGATGGTGTCGAGCGTCAGGCTGCTGGCACTCGTCGCGAGCGCCGCGGCTCCACCGCCGGACGACACCTCGAACTGCGCGCCGAAGAGCCCTCGCCCGTGCGTCGCGGCGATGACCTGCCCGTCCGAGGGGCGCGAGGTGACGTACGAGACGACCACGTTGCCCAGCACGTCGGCGGCCTCTTGCATCCAGGTGGTGCTGCTCCCATTCAGCTGCGTGGTGCTGTACAGCCCCGTGCTCGTCGCCACCACGTACTGCGTCTCCGTGCCCGTCGGCAGAATCGTCGCGCAGCGGACGGACGGCCCAGGCAGGTTGCCGCTGCCGCTCAGGTTGCCCTCCACAGCGGTCCAGCTCGCGCCGCCGTCGGTCGTGTGGTAGAGGCTCTCGACGTTGTAGTTGGACATCACCGCCAGCACCTCGCCCGCATCCGACGGGTTGACGGCCAGGCAACTCACGAAGGTGCCCGCGGCCGCGCCCTGCATCGAGACGTCCGCCGCGCCGCCCGTCGCCGTCGTGGCGTTATCGAGCCGGAAGATGCGCGGCGGCTGGTTGCTGCTCGACGCACCGAAGTAGAGCGTGGACGGTCCCGAAGGATCGGAGGAGGGCGTGAGCGCCGTGATGATGGTCCCGTTCGGCGCGCCCGCATTGAGCTGTTGCCATCCCGGGAACGTGTTGCCCTGCGGCGCGGCATCGAGGGTATTGTTGCGATAGAGCACATTGCCGGCCGGATAGTACATGACGCGCTCGTCCAGCGGATCGACGGCGAACGGGTGGATGAAGAGCTGGCCCTGCACCGGCGGCTGAATGCCCTGCACGGCGTTGCTGCCGTCCGGCAACAGAAGGTCCGGCTCACTGGGGTCGACGGCATAGGGAATGCGATTGACGAAGCCGGTTTGCGAGGACGTGAAGAGAAAGTCATCGCCCACGTACGAGTAGCTGCCGTCCCCGCTGCTCACGTCGCCCAGGCTGTTGCTGCCCAGGCTCGTGGCCAGGAAGGGCGAGCCGTTGTCCTGCGTGCCGCCCACGATGCGCGGATCGTCGGCCTCGTCGTGAATGGACGCGTGGTAGTACTGCGTCACGTTGTAGCCGTTATTCTGCGAGGTCCAGGTGACGGCCGAGGCCGTGACGTCCGCCGTGCCCAGTCCGCCGTCGTGCCCGCTCCACAGCAGATCCGGGTTCGACGGGTGAAAGGCCAGGCTGTGCTGATCCGGATGATGGTTGGGATACAGCGCGAAGCCATCCGGAAAGCCAGGACTGTACCCTCCGATCCAGTCGTTCATCGTCACGGGCGACGCGAACCCGTCGCGGCTGCGGTAGAGGTTGGTGCCGCCGAAGATCACGAAGTCCGGATCGTCCGGCTTGACGGTGAGAACCAGGTTGTAGTTGCTCTGCGTGTTAAAGACACCGCTGCCCGTCCCCTGGTTGGACGGCAGATTCCGCGAGCGATCGTCGTAAAACACCATGCCCTGGTTCAGGTCATAGTCGTACCGGAAGAGACGCACATCGTCGTCCACCTGGTAGAAGTTCTGCTGGCCGTCGACGGTGAAGCCGGTGAACGTGATCGAGTACGCCACGTTCGGGTCCGAGGGCGCGAAGGCCAGGTAGGTGCGCCCGTGCGTGCTCGGAAAGGACTCGGAAGGATCATTGGGCGTAATATTCCCCCAGGATTGCCCGTCGTCCGTCGAGACGTAGATGCCCGGATCGGTCGTCGGCGTCCCTCCCGCCGTCTGCTGCGAGAGGGCTGCCATCACGAGGCCGTTGGAGGCCGGCGCCACGTCCGCGTAGGCATGCTCGCCGGGCCCGCCATGCACCAGCTGGAACGAGGCGCCGCCATCGGTGGAGCGCAGCACGCCGAAGCCGTTCGAGGCGGCAAAGAGCGTCCCAGTAGTGGGGTTGATGACGAGGCGCGCGATGTGGTCGAACGGGCTGTCGAACTGGGTGATATCGCCGTCGATAGTGGACGGCAGCTGCTGCCACGTCTCGCCGTTGTCGGTCGACTTCCAGATGCCCTCGCCGCGCACCGAGGCCCCGCCGACGCGTCCGCGCGTGGAGCCGTCGAACTCGCCGGTGCCGTAGTACCACACGTTCGTCATGCCCGGTCGCGGGTCCTGCACGAGCGCCGTCACCGTATGCACCTCGTCCAGCGCCGTCTTGAGCGTCCACGACTGGCCCCCGTTGGTCGATTTCCAGATGCCCCCGGACGCGCCGCCTGCGATCACCACGTTGGGGTTGGCCACGTCGACGGCCAGCGCGCGCGTCCGCCCGCCCACGTCAGTCGGCCCTATCTCGGTCCACTGCGCTTGCTTGGCAGCGTGCTTCGGAAGCGTCCGGGCGAACGCCAGCTCCCGCGCGCGGATGCCCGACGGAATCTGATCCGTGGCCGGGTCCCGCAGCAACTGATGAAAGTATTCGGTGCGCGCCTTCTTGCGCTGCTGCTTGGCGAGCTTCTGCTCCAGCTTGGCCGCGACGGCCGGATTGGCGTCCTCGGCGGGAGCGTCAACCTCCAGCCAGACGAACGTGACGAGGAGCGCGAGTGCGAAGAGGAGTCCGACGACGCTGAGCGTGCGTCCATAATTCGTGATCGACCTGTACATAAGACCGTAGCGGTTGGGTGAAGGGCAGGCGCCCGGCGGGACTCCAGACACGATGTGGCCCGTACCGAAGGGCCTGCGTGGAACTGGCGCGGAAGAGACGGCGCCTTTGGATATAGCTACGTAACCGGGCCTGAAATCGGCTCACGGTTTTTGAGAAATCGTCGCCCGCGGACGAATACCAGCGAGATCGACGCTATGTAGATCCATAAAGCTGATTAGCACGTCGGTGCTGCTCGCCTCAACGCCAGGATCAGCGTCTCTCCCTTCCCGTACGTGTTTAGCGTGCCGTGACCTCGCCGTACCAGCCTACCTTTGGAGCGTTCTCAAACCCGCCAGGATTATCCCACCGTGCCCGATGGGGTCCCATCGTCGCCGTAGAGACGCGTCGCTGTAGGCTTGCGAGATTATCCGCCGGATGAATGCCCAGAAAGCATAGCTGAGACCTGCCCCCATCCGAGGGGAGCCGTCTCGGCCTCGATGCGTCGGGCGCCCGGACGGCGGCGGACACGAAGCGGCCACCATCATCGTTGTCCGAGCGAGCCTGCGAGCGAGTTTCGATGATGGTAGCGCAGGGAAAGCCGACGTCAGCCCGACGCATCGCTTGGCGTGATTTTTTTGGTTCGTTTTTGGATCGAGCCAAAAATGAACAACATGGCTGAAACCAGCGTCCTGCGGTTAAACACGTAACGTCACAGCGACGCGTCTCTTCCGACCTTCGGGTGCGCTGAACAGATTCCCCTTCCCGAAGGGAGAACAAGAGGGTTGTGCACTCCTGAAGCGGGCTGTGAGCGGACATCCTCTCTGTCTCTCCTTCGCGGAAGGAGAGGACCCAAGCTAGACCGTGAGGGGTGGAGCGCTAATGTTTTTGGTTGATTCCCAACAGTGTGAAATTATTTTCGCCGGCCTTGAAGAATCCGCCGCCCGGATCGAGACAGCGGCGTAGCGCCCGAAATGCGCCCTGTTCGAGCGTAGCGAGTTTGGCGCAT
>JAAAOL010000112.1 GCA_009908885.1 Bacteroidota bacterium
TACATCGGCGGGCGCGAGGTGCTGGGCGTCTATCTCATGCGCTTCCTGCCGTCGCTCTTCCACCGCTTCATCCGGCGCGTCCGCACGACCTGACCGTGCCGTGTTGGCGCCGCGATTCGTCGTCGCCCGGACATCGATACCAGATCGTTAAGAAGGGAGCGTTTCACGACGGAAACTCTACCCCGCCCCTCGGCACTCAAAGAGTACGGGATTCAGCAACCGACGGACGAGGAGGAAGCCGATGGAGGGGACGGTGCCGGCAAGGAGTGCCCGAGAGCGCGCGGAGGCCTGGGCGAACACGCTGACGCACGGCGTCGGGCTGCTGCTGAGCCTCGTCGGGCTGGGCTTCATCCTGGCGCTCGCGCTGCAGGGCGACGGCGTGCACGTGGTCGGGGGTACGGTCTTCGGCATCACGCTCGTGCTCATGTATACGGCCTCCACGCTGTACCACGCCTCGGTGTCGTCGCGTCGGGCGAAGCTGCAGCACCTCCTCCACACGCTGGATCACATCGCCATCTACCTGCTCATCGCGGGCACCTACACGCCCTTTCTGCTGCTCTACTTCGACGGCGGTCTGCTGTGGACGCTGTTGTGCCTGCAGTGGGGCATCGCGCTGGCGGGTGCGGTCTTCAAGCTGTTCTTCACGGGGCGGTTCAGGGTCCTGTCCGTGCTGGTCTACGTGGCGATGGGGTGGATGATCGTGTTCGCGGCCAAGCCCCTGCTGGAAGCGGCCCCGGTCGGATGTGTGGCCTGGATGGCGGCCGGGGGCCTCTGTTATACCTTCGGCGTCGTCTTTTATGGGTGGCGGCAGCTGCCGTACAACCACGCCATCTGGCACCTCTTCGTGCTGGCGGGCAGTTTCTGCCACTACCTCGCGGTCGTGCGTTACGTGTTGCCGTAACCGGCCTTCGCGAAGGAGGTAAAAATCTCCTACCTTGTAGGCCCAACGGCGCCCGTAGCCTTTCGTCGCCCTGACGGTCTGCCCGCATGGATCGCCTCCGCACTCGTCCGACGGTACCCCTGGATGCTGAACGGCTCCAGGCGCTGGCGCTCCGGGTCGGCACGTCGCTGGAACTGGGGGCGAACTGCGTGGCGTTCGCGAAGGCACTCTGCACGCAGTTGCAGCTGGACTATGCCGCCGTCTGGCTTCACGAGCAGTACCTGCCGACCGACGGCCCGCCCGGGGGCTACGTCCTGGCCGCCGCCTGGCCGCGCACGCACATCGACGCCACGCGGCTGGGGTCGGAGCATCCGATGGTCCATCTGTGGGAGGAGCGCGACGTCGTCTCCGTCGCGGCGCCGGACCCGGAGTATGCCGCGTGTGCTGTGGAGCAGAACCTGGCCGAGGGTACCGTCACGCTACTGCGCCTCGGCGACCTGGGCGTGCTGAAGCTCCACGATGCCGATGCCGCCCCGTTCGTGGCGAGCGCGTGGGCGCCGCTGCGGCCGGTGTTGGACCATTTTACGGCGTCCCTGGAGCAGGGCATCGCT
Organism: Bacteroidota bacterium; assembly: GCA_009908885.1. Classification (GTDB taxonomy): domain Bacteria; phylum Bacteroidota; class Rhodothermia; order Rhodothermales; family JAAAOL01; genus JAAAOL01. Next base: position 1,492 of record JAAAOL010000112.1, read on the forward strand.
CATCAGCAGGCCGGGCGGACGCTCGCCGTGCACCAGCGGCGCGAGGATCGATTGCGGCAGGTCATCGAGCGGCTCGCGGGCGTCGTGGGCAGCCTGCACACGGGCGTGTTGGTCGAGGACGACGACCTGGAAGTGACGCTCGTCAACCAGGCCTTCTGCGACCTTTTGGATCTGGAGGAAGCGCCCGAAGACCTCGTCGGCGCGCGCCGCCCGCGGCTCATCCAACGCCTGCGGTCGTGCCTGGCCCGGCCCGACGCCGACCTCGTCCGGCTCGGTCAGATGGCACAGGCCCGGCAGCCCGTCACGGGCGTAACCATCGCCCTGGACGACGGACGCCTGCTCGGGCTCGACTACGCCCCGCTCGACGCCGACGGGTTTCGGGGGCACGTGTGGCAGTATCACGCCATCACGCCAGCGCGTCCCGCCGCCCCGCTCGACGCGGTGACGACCGCTGCGCCGCCGGTCGACGGGACGGACGGAGGACATACGATCGAGGAGGAGCCGTCGTCGTTCGTGCCTGCCGCGCTGGTGCGCTCCGTGGTCGAGCAAGTTCGGGAGACGGCTACCGCGCAGGATCTCGCGCTGCGGGTGTTCGTCAGCGAGGGGCTGGCGCCGGTCCTGGTCGCCGAGGTCGAGACGCTGCGGGAGGTGCTGCATACGCTACTCCACAACGCCGTGCGCCATACCGAGCGCGGGCACGTAGCGCTCACCGCCGTCCCTGTCGGTCGGCAGCGCGAGCGGGTGGTGGTGCAGTTCTCCGTGGCTGACAGCGGCAGCGGCATCCCGCGCGAGCGGCTGGAGCACCTGTTCGATCCGGAGCACCATCCGCGCCTCGCCCGGGCCCACCAGCGCATCGACGCGATGGGGGGCGACCTGTCCGCACAGAGCGTGCAGGGCCAGGGCAGCGTCTTCACGGTCGTCGTCCCGTGCCGCCTGCCGGAAGCTGAGCCGTCGTAGGGGCAGCATCGCATCGCCCTACCAGAGGGGCCCGACGCCCTACATCTCTTCGTGACGGAATAGCAATAATTAGCTTCCTCGTGGGTGTGTCGGGCCGACGATCCTGGCGCGCGAGTCCGTAGCGGTGCCGGTTCGAAAAAACGTCGGCAGCATCATTCATGTAAAATATTTTGGCATATATAGACGGAGGCATTCATTAGTAAAGTATTTTTACCATTATGGCTTGGTAATTAAGGGAGCAGGGCCGTATGTTCCGAAGCATCGAATGCGAATGGGCCCATTCAACCGTCCTCGATGCCCCATGTCTTTGTCCGACGCCCCGCTGCCTGCTAGCTCGCGGATCGTGCTCACGCCCTTGCAGATGGAGCACGTCTACACCCACTTCCGCTGGAACAACGATCCGGAGCTGAACCGGCTGGACTGCGAGGCGCCCTTTCAGGAGGAGTCGCTCCGCACGTTCCTGCGGCGCTTCGAGCAGATGGTGCACGCGCCCCGCCCGGACGCTTGCGACCTGGAGATTCACACGCGGGAGGGGCACCTCATCGGCATCGCTTACCTGGACCGGGTGCGGCTCGCACACGGACACTGCCGCCTCGGCATGACCATCGGGGAGCGCGACTACTGGGGACAGGGCTACGGACGGGAGACGATGGCGCTGCTGCTGCACCACGCCTTCGTCAACCTGGGGCTACACCGGGTCTGGACGGAGGCCTTCGCCTTCAACATCGCCTGGAAGCGGCTGCTGGACGGGTGGGGCTTCACCCGTGAGGGCTGCCTGCGCGACTACCTGTTCCGCGACGGGCGCTACTGGGACAAGGACACCTACGGCCTGCTCGACACCGAGTATGCGCGCCTGCCGAAGGGGCCAGCCCCGGCGATGCGCGCCCTGCGCCGCCATCCAGAGAACGCGCCTCTCCGCAACGTGCTGCACCCCGCGCTCCTGCACGCCTCCGACGCCGCCTGACGACGGGTCAGGAGGGCGAAGGGGTCGTCCTCACGGGGGCGGGAGCGTCGATCAGGAACGCGTCGAGCAAGGGAAAGAGCAATTCTGGCGCTTCCCACTGCGGCATCAGTCCCGCCCCGAGGTGCTCGGCGCGGAGCGTGGCGTTCTGGCTGAGCACCGCGTCGAGGCGGTCGAAGCGCTGCACGGTGGATTCGGCCGTCTCCGGGACGACGAGCAGGGTGGGGACGCTGAGCTGGGCGTAGGCGCGGCGGGCCTGGTCGCCGAGGAAGAGGGAGCCGTCCACGAAATGACGTGGCGCGTGGTGGGCGCCGCGCACGTGGCTCGTCAGGTAGGCATGGTCTACGAGGGCTTCGGGGGTGGACGCGTCGAGGAAGACCTGCTCGGCGTAGAAGCGGCGGAGCGTGTCGCGCTCGGTGAGGCGGTAGAAGAAGAGCTCGAAGGCGCCGAGGCGGCCCGCCAGTCGCACCATCACGCGGCGCAGCGTCGAGGAGTCAGGCTGGGCCGAGAGGGCCGTGGGGGCGATGAGGGCGAGGCGGCGCACGAGAAACGGCACCTCGCAGGCGATCAGCGCGGCGTACTCGCCGCCCAGCGAGAGTGCGATGAGGTCGGCGGGTTCCTTGATGATCTCGCTCAGAAAGCGTCGAAGCTGGCGCAGGTAGATCTCCGGCCGGTAGGCCACGGGCGGGCGCTCCGATAGGCCGAAGCCGAGCCAGTCTATCGCGTAGACGGGGCGCTCGGTCGTCGCCGTGAGGTGGTCGTAGAGCGGCAGCATCTCGTGGCTGGCCGCGGCGGCGTTGAAGCTGTGCAGCAACACGAGGGGCGCGCCGGTGCCGGGGCGCTCGTAGAACCGCACGCGGCCCTCCATCAGCTCCATCTCGCGTACCGTGCCGTCCAGCATCGGCGGGATCTGGTTCGCGGGAGGCAACTCGGAGCGCTGCACGCGGCGCAGGAGGGCGCTCGTAACATACGCTCCCAGGGCCATGGAGCCACTGATGAGCGCGGTCCGGCCGAGCGTGGAGCCGCTGTCGGCGTCATCGGAACGGGCGGACGCGAAAGGGTTCAGGCGGTCGAGCATGAAAACGGTTCCTGGTCAACGGGACGCGGGCGTTATACGGCCACTCGCCGGTCAGGATCTACCGGGCCGTGATCGAGAGCGCTACGATCAGGCAACGTCGCCTGTCTCGGCAGGGGCTGCCACCGCAGGAGCCGCCGCCGGGCCCGTCGGGAGGCGCCGTTCCGCTTCGGCGTAGCAGGTTTCGGTCTCCTGGATGCGGACGCGGATCGCGGTGATGCCGTGTTCGCGGAGCACGTCCGCGCCCGTCCGCGCCAGGTAGTCGGCGACGTACGTGCACAGGTTCTCGGAGGTGGTGTCGACGGGGAGGACGGCGTACTTCGAGTCGAGCCGCTCCAGGGCCTCGCGGAGGGCGACGTCGTCCTCGGCCACGAGCGTCGCATGATCCCACGCGTCGATGAGCGGGCGGAGGAGGGCCTTCAGATCCTTGAAGTCGATCAGCAGCCCCCGTTCGTCCGGCGGGCCGTCGAGTTCGACCGTCATCCGGTAGGAGTGGCCGTGCAGGTGCTGGCAGCCGCCCTCGTGCCAGGGCAGCCGGTGCGCCCCTTCCCATCGAAACCGCTTGGCAATCGTCATGAGGCTGTGAGGATCCGTGGAGGAATACGACAGCGGGTCGCCGCCCGCGAGCGCCCCGTAAATATACGGCAAACGGGCCGGATGGTCCGACAACGAGGCGGCACGCCCAAAAGATCGCACCGGACGGTGAGGTTCCGTTGAAGGCGTGCGGCCGTGGTGGGGGAGTGCGAATGCGCCGCGGTGCATCCTGACGCCCGGGGCTTCGTACAGAGATACTATGCGGTGCCTACACGACATGCGATGGAGCGGACTCGGCCTCGTGCTGCTGCTGCTCGTCGGCCCGGCGCCCGCGCTGGCGCAGGCCGTCGCGTTCGAGGGCGGGCTGGACCTGCGGGCCACGACCTACCGCGCCGCGACCGACGGCAACACCGTGGGCCTCGGCGGGGCCGCCCAGACCACGGCGCGCCTGTACGATCTGGTGCTGGTGCAGGGCGAGGTGGGATTGGACTACCTCGGTCCGCTGTGTTACGACGTCGGGGCGGCATGCACTACCCGGCGGGGCGGGACCCCGAGCACCTTCGTGGCATCCGGCGGTGTCGGGGCGGGGGTGCGGCTGCCGCTCCTCGGCGAACGCCCCCTCGGCGCGCCCCTGGCCGGGCGCGTGCTGCTGGGACGCGAGTGGCTCACCGGCGGCATCGGCGCGGACGACTGCCTCAACTGTACGACGGACCTCGCGCTGGACGGCGGGCCGTTCCTCGAAGGCAGCCTGGACGTGGCCGCGCATTCCCGGCTCCGGGTGCGGCTGGGCTACCGCACCTACCTCCAGGGCGACCGGCGCGGTCAGGCCGTCCTCGGCATCGTATCGCAGCAATGAGCATTCCGGCGGCGCCCGTACCCCCGATGTACCCTTCGATCCCACCATCCGATGGTTGACTACGACACACAGCAACGCGCAGACTCCTCGCAGGCGACGTCCTCCCGGCTGGGCGAGACGGTGCTGGAAGACATCAGCCGGGGCGACATTTCGCGGACGATGCACCGCGACCTGCAGGACATCTACCGCTTCTACCTCGACGACACCTCGCGCCAGGAGCTCGAAGCGATGGGGCGATTTCGGCGCAGCCTGTACCTCGTCGGGTGGCTCCTGCGCAGCAGCATCCTGCGGCTCTCTCCGGAGCGGCGTCTGCTGCTGCTCGGCAGCGTCTTCCTCTTCGCCGTCGGCGTGCTGGACGGGACCAACCTGCTCCTGATGGCCAGCGGCTTTGCGGCGCTGTTGGTGGTGCTGTTGCTGGAGCTGAAGGACAAGCTGCTGGCCCAGGACGAGCTGGCCACCGGGCGGGCCGTGCAGCTCGCCCTGATGCCCCGCGAGCAGCCGACCCTGCCGGACTGGGACCTCTGGCTCTACACGCGCCCCGCCAACGAGGTGGGCGGTGACCTGGTGGATTATCTGTCTGCCGATGAGGGGCGGATGGGCCTCGCGCTGGGCGACGTGGCGGGGAAGGGCCTGGGCGCCGCGCTGCTGATGGCCAAGCTCCAGTCCGTCTTGCGCGCCTTCGCGCCGTCGCACGACGACCTGGCCGACCTGTCGAGCACCCTGAACACCACCATCCGCCGCGACGGGCTGCCCGGGCGTTTCATCTCGTTGACGTACCTGGAAGTGGCACCCGCATCGGGCCTCGTCCGGCTGGTCAACGCGGGGCACCTCCCGGCCCTCGTGATGCGGGGCGAGACGGTGCGGGAACTGGACAAGGGCGGTCCCGCGCTGGGGCTGATGGCCGACGCCGCCTACGCCGAAGACCGCGTCCAGCTTCAGCCAGGCGACTGGCTCATCGTCTACTCCGACGGCCTGACCGAGGCGCGCGACGAGGACGGGATGTTCTTCGGGCGCGAGCGGCTGGTGTCGCTCCTCCCGCTGCTGGAGGAGCGTACGGCGGACGGCCTCGGCGAACGCCTGCTGACAGCGGTACATCGCTTCGTCGGCGAGGCGCGGGCCAGCGACGACCTCTCGCTGCTGGTCCTCCGCTACATGCCACGCGACGCTACACTTCCGGCGGCCTCCTCGTCACCGGACGTTCCGGCTGCGGTGGATGAGGAGTGACGTGCTGGGCGTGGTGGCGTCGGGGGATGGAGCGCGTGATTCCCGAGACAACCTGCAGGGCGTTGGGGCGTATAGACCCCGAGTCGCCCCTGTAGCTCAGGTGGATAGAGCAGCGGTTTCCTAAACCGCAGGTCACAGGTTCGAATCCTGTCAGGGGTACATCCACCGCCGGCCTGCACGTGGCGGTGGTCCGCCATCGTTTCCGAGCTATCCGTCTGTCCATGACCGCCCTTTCGTCGTCGGAAGGCCGTTCCGCATCGTCCCCGTCCGTGCTGGTCGTGGAAGATCACCTGGAAACCCGCATCTTCCTCGAAGCCGCGCTCGAAGAGCGGTTCGACGTGGTGGCCCTCGCCCCGGCGCCAGCGGCCCTGGAGGCCGCCCAGCGTCGGGCGTTCGATCTGCTCGTGTTCGACATCAGCCTCGGGAAGAACGAGGACGGAGTAAACCTGCTGCGGCGGGTGCGCGCACTCCCCGGCTACGACCAGGTGCCTGCGCTCGCCGTCACGGCCTATGCCCTGCCCCGCGACCGGCAGCGGTACCTGGAGGCCGGGTTCGATGCCTACCTGAGTAAGCCGTTCTTCCAGGACGACATTCTGGAGGCGGCCGCGCAGCTGCTGTCGTCGCCTGCCCACACGGACGCTTCCCCCGACGCCCGCGACGACGCCGAGTGACTGCCGAAGGACATGCGGCGTACATCGGCCTCGGAGCCAACCTGGGCGATCGGTTCGAAGCGCTGCGAGCCGCCGTGCGCGGGCTGGACGCGACGCCGGGGGTCGACGTGGTGCGGGCCTCGCCCGTGTACACGTCGGAAGCCCACACGCTGACGCCCGGGGAGGAGCAGCCGGCCTACCTGAATGCCGTCGTGCAGGTGTGGACGCGCCTCGCCCCGGAGGCGCTGCTCGACGTCTGCCTCGCTCTGGAACGACGCGCGGGCCGCCGTCGACGCCGTCGCTGGGCCTCGCGCCCGCTGGACCTGGATCTGCTCGTCGTAAACGGGCTGACGCGCAACACCGACCGGCTGACGCTGCCGCATCCGCGCCTCGCCGAGCGCCGCTTCGTACTCCAGCCGCTGCACGACCTGGCGCCGGACCTGTACGTACCACTACCGTTCGACGCGACTGTGGACGACCTGCTGCGGGCCACGCCGGACCGCCACGCGCTGCGCCGGACCGACCTCGTCCTCTGGCCGCCGGAGGACGGCTGAGCGCGTCCCTGCATGGCCGCCGCCGGACGCGTATCTTGAGGAGGCCAACCCACCGTCGTTTTCCTCGCGTTGTCCTGTCCCGCCGATGCCGGATGCTGCTCCTTCGCCACCCGCCCTGCCCGACGAGCTGCGCTATATCGTCATCGAGGGGGTCATCGGGGCGGGCAAGACGACGCTGGCCCGGCTCCTGGCTGAGCGCTTCGACGGGTCGCTCGTGCTCGAAGAGTTCGACGAAAACCCGTTTCTGGAACGCTTCTACGAGGACCGCGTGCGGTGGGCCTTTCAGACCCAGCTCGCCTTCCTCGCCAGCCGCTTCCGGCAGCAGAAAGCCCTGTTCGCCCGCGACCTCTTCCACCAGGTCACCATCGCCGATTACGCGTTCGACAAAGACCGCATCTTCGCCCACCTCAACCTGGACGGCGACGAGCTTCAGCTCTATGAGACGCTCTACCGCCTCATGGAGCCCAGCACGCCGCAGCCCGACCTCGTGGTCTACCTGCAGTCCACGCCCGATCGCCTCATGCAGAACATCCGCCTGCGCGGGCGTCCGTACGAGGCGGACATGGACCCGGACTACATCCGCGACCTGCACGAGGCCTACACGTACTACTTTCGCCGCTACACCAAGAGTCCACTGCTGATCGTCAACGCCGCGCCCATCGATTTTGTCAAGAATCCGGCAGATCTGAAGGAACTGGTCCGGCAGATTACGACTGTAACGCCCTCCGGGACCACCTACTTCGACCCCGAGCCGTCCGGCGAGGTCGGCAATGCGTGACGCTGCGGGGGATCGGACCGCGCGGCTTCTCTTTCTTTTCCCAAAACGCCCCAACGAGCCGAACGTCCCATGTCGGTGCTGATTAAGGCCGCGCTCATCGCGGTGCTGCTCTACTTGATGCTGAAATCGGTCGCCAACCTGGTGCGCGCCGTGCTGGACGATCCGGCGGGGCGACGC
>JAAAOL010000216.1 GCA_009908885.1 Bacteroidota bacterium
AGATCGACATCGGTGATGAAGAGGTGGGTGATGGGTCTGCCAGAACGTGCTGCTGTGCTGACGAATCGTCCCGTTCAGTGGTCGGCAGATGTCACGCGTCGTGCGCAGGTCCATGACGGCATCGTAGAGCCAATAGGGTCGATGCCTGACCACCTCTGGCCGACCCATCTGGTGCCATCGCCCTCGATTGTAGGCCGTCTGAACGTTGGTGCGGTAGACCGTCTCCAGGAGATCGCCGCTTGCTCGCCACCGAGCTATCTCGTCACGAGCGCGGCGCTTGAACACGTCGAGCCCGTCGCCGTTGGCGATCGTCTCGGTGAGCAACGCCCAGATTGCTGTTACGACGTCGAGCTCGACAACACCGGCCACGGTGAAAGCGCGCCGCGCGGTAGCTGGGCCCAGAACGGACTGCCAGAAGGCAACCGGAACCCGGTTCGCAAACCAGTCGACGGCCTCGTTGAAGCGCTCGGGATCGGCCGTGGTTCGCCACGCCATCTCACTTGTGGATGATCACAGGCGTGGCCGTGGTGTTCGTGGACTTGATCCGAACTGGACGAATGGGCTTCATCTCGCCCGCCTGGAAGTAGAAGTCGCTCTCGTTCCCGTCTTCGTCCACGCAGGCCACGACGCCCGCGGTGCTCCCCACCGAGACGGCTTGCGGCAGCACCGCAAGGTCGGTCGAGTCGTTCGGCGTGATGGTCTCCCACTTCGTCGATGGGGCGATGACGCCGTGATCGTGCGGGTAGTGGTCAATCTGCGCCATCGTCAATCTCCGGGGTGTCCTGCCGCACGGCCGCTACGCCGGCGAACTGGGCGAGCATGAAGAGGCGCTCCGCCATCTCGGCGTGCTCCTCGGGGGTGTCCTGTGCGCCAAAGAAGTCCACGATGCGTGCCCGCGCCGTGTCGAGGCTGTCGATGTCCTCGATGAGGGACCCGAGGTCATCGAGGAAGCCATCCAGATGCTCGGCGCCTCGCTGTACACCGCGGTCGACCAGGGCGTCGGCATAGGCTTGGCCCTCGACGTACCCTGGCGCCTTCTGGTTGAGGGCACGAGCCACAGAGGCGGCGGAGGTGGACGCGGGTTCGTCTGCCGGCTCCTGACCGCCTTGTGGCGGCCGCTGCTGAGGCTCGCGCAGTCTCAGCTGGGCTACGGGGACGTCGTACTGCTCGGCGACCTGCTCCCAGTCGAGCTCGACGCCGAGCTTGTCCAAGTGCGTCGCGCCCTCGGCCAGCGTCTTGATGACCGCCGCCTTCGCCTGAAGGTCCTCCGGCGGGGCGACGTCCCACTCCGGCCAGGGAGCGATGTCGCTGCGCCCGAAGTTGAGCTCGGCATATGGCCGTAGCGACTGCTCACGCAACGTGACCCGGAGGGTCGCAGCATCGAACCGGAGCCGCTGCACGTCCATGCGCTCGTGCACCTCCGCAGCTGCTCGGCTCCCACCCTCGACGTCTGTGCCTAGGTTCTGCCCTCGAATCGAGATCGTGATGGCCTTGTCCGCCGTGTCGGTTTGCGCCTGGTAGAGCTCCCGGGTGTCTGCGCTTGCTTCGACGAGGTGAGCTTTGAATCCGTTCGGCAGGCCGATGATCTGCTGCCGTCCCGCCGACTTGATGTCGTCGGCGAGCTCTTTCCGCTGCTCTCGCGATGCCTTGTCGGGAGCCTCCAGGAAAAGTCGAGACGCATTCTCGGAGTGCCTGCCCCAGTCGTCGATGGCGTAGTGCTTGAGGAGCACCCACCTCGCGAGACCGCGCCAGAGCCCGTGCGCCCAAGGGCGATGCGCGCCGTACGGGCAGTGCACGACCCATCCACCGACACCCGGCACCACATCGGTCTCCTCGTTCCCTCGGATGCCGGTGCGTGCGACCCAAACGCCACGATCGTAGTCGTAGCGAAAGTGCCGTGGGTGCCACGCTTCGAACTGAGGAAGGAAGCGCCCCGTGAGCTCGTCCGGCTGCTTTGGGGGCCGTAGCTGGCCAAAGCCCACGCCGAGCACGATACCCCATGCCTCCAGCTTTCTGAGCTCCGACTCAGGGTGCAGCGCCCACCAGTCTCCGTCCTGCAAGGCGTCGACCGGTTCGGTGCGCCCCAAGGCCGGCTCAAAGTCGAGATCGAGCCCCAGAAGGCTCGACGTCCTCGTGTCGATGTCCGCGGCTACGCGGCTATCGGCCATGACCCACTCGCAGAGGTCGGCGACTGTGGACAGGCGTCCCGTGTCAGCGCCCGACAGGGCATTCCTGATCAGGCTCGGCGTCCACGTCGTGTGCGTGCGCGTCGTCGGCTGGATGTACGTCACCACCGGCGCCGCGCGGTTTCGTCGACGTCGTCGGGTGCGTGCCATCAGGAGTACCGTCCACCGAACACCATCAGGTCCGTGTCGACCTGGGTGTCGTAGAGTGAGAGTGCCACGCCGTCCGCGCGGTCCGGCGAGCGCCCCAGCGTCTTCTTCGTGACCTCTTTGGGCTCGACCACCATCCTGCCTCGAACGTCCGGCTTGTACGTGGGCGCCCCAAGCTCGCCGGCGAGCATCTCATCGTCCGGCAAGGCGCCACCCTCGGAGAGGAAGTTCGAGAGGCCAAACCAGAGCTCGTCGCGAAGCCGCGGCCAGCGCTCAGTGTCCGTCGACACCTCAGCCACATTGACGTCCACGACGGCGATGTCCGGCTCGTGGCGCAGCACGTCCGCGACCCCAGCGCCAATGCCGATCACGTCCACCTTGACCACCGGGCGCTCGAATCGCGTCGTCGTCTTGAGCTCGCGAACACACGCCATCACAAGACCGGCTACCTCCGTCACGTCCATGCCGTGGTGCACCCGCAGCGGGTAGATGTAGTTGCCACGCCTCGGAACGATGACGCTATCGTCGTCGCCAAATCGCGCCACGTCCACGCCGATATGGAGCAGGTCAGCTTCATTTGGTTGGGCGGTCTTGCCGCGCTCGATGGCGGCATCGATGTCCGCCACGCCCACGACGGCGTTGCTGCCCTGTGTGGGGAACTGCCCAAGGGCTCGGACCCGGAACATGTCCGAGTCGCGGCCGTATACGTCGGCCTGTTTCTCGACCCAGTCACGCGTAGCGAGACCAGGGATGACGACGCGGTTCTCGCGCGCGTTCGGCGTGTCCTCGCTGGAGATCGTGAAGCACTGCCAATGCTCGCGCTGCCGCGTGAAGGCGTCGTGGAAGATGCCCGTCGTCTGCGTCGGGTTGCCGGTCAGCACGAACTTGGCGACGGCTGCGTCATCAGTCGCGGAGCCGCCCGCCGTGTTGCCGACCAGGGCTTCGTACAGGTTGCGAGCAAACCCGCTGGCCTCATCGATCAGGTACAGGCAGGCCGGCCCGCTGTACCCCTGGATGCGCTCGGGCCTGTCCGTCGCGCGGCCGATGATGCGTCGACCATCGGGCCACCGCATGCCCGTCGATGGGTCGGTCGCAGGCTCGGGGAAAGGAACCTTCCCGATCTGCGCCGCTTTGAGAACGAGGCCGCAAAGCTCGGACCAGACGATGTCTCGGATCTGATCGCTGCTCGGCGCCGTGATGAGCACCTTGCCCTGTGGCCAACATGCCGCCCACCACAGAGCCAGGATGGCCACGAGCAGGCTCTTGCCGACCTTGTGCCCGCTCTTTACCGCGACCTGGTGATGCTCGGCGACGGCCATCATGACCGCCGCTTGCACCTCCCAGCTCTCGATGCCGAGCGCTTCGCGAGCGAAGGCTACGGGGTCGCCGCGCCATCGTGTGTAGTCGTCCGCCGTCGCTTCAGTGGAGCGCCTCGGGGTCGCCCGCCGCTGGTCCCGCAGGCGTCGCAGCCGCTGGACCCTGGAGATGAGCGACAGGCTGCTCGTCACCCGACGGCTCCATCAGCGCCGTGTGCGCGATGTCGAGCTCGCCCACGATCTTGATCGCGCCTGCCACCGGGTGGATGTGATCGACGTCGTTCGCCATCGCGATGAGCTCTCGCAGCTTCGACAGACCGTCCCGCAGCACCACGGACCTCGCCGCTGCCCACTCCATCCGCTCCGCGTCGTGCGCCGCCTGAAGCTCCTGCTTCTTGAGCCGGAACGACTCGGAAAGCTGCGGATCGCTTCCCAGCTTTGCCCGGTAATTCCGGATGGTTCTCGTCGTGCATCCGTTCCGCTTGGCTGCCTGCTCGTCGCCCATGACGATGGCGTCCGCCAGGATAGCGGCGGCCTTCTCTGGATCGAAGCGGGTCATGACGAGGCGGTAAGTGCCCCAGGGCACCGACCAGCAAACACCCCGCGGAGGGGGGAGGGAGCGCTTGCGTCGTCGGCGCCCTGGGGCTGGAGACGAGGGTATGCGAGAGGGGACCACAACGCCTTGAGAGAGGGTCCGCAATAGCGCCGGGGCCTGTCACCCTGGATCGCGCGCGCGGGCATCCGGCCGCATCCGACCTCATCCGTCCGCAAGCGGTCGTTTGCCGGACACCCGTCTTTCGAGCTTCATTGTCGACTCGCGCGCCTCTCCAGCAACCTCCGAGAAGACACGCACGTCGCACTGCAGAGAGTCGACGCGCTCTTCGAGCTCAGCTGTGCGTCGTAGCAACTCGCGCACGCCCTCGTGCAGAGGCTGGTCGGCCTGGTCTGGTGGGATGAGCCCGAGGCGCGCGAGCTCGTGCACCGTCGTCCAGCATGGCCAGCCCGGCCCCCCGCCGCCATGGAGCGCCCCTTCTCGCCGCAGGGCCCGCTTGAGTCGCTTCGCCGCGGCCGGGTCGGGCTCCTCGTCACGGGGGCATTCACCGATGGCCACGAGAGCCTCGCGCACGCTCAGCTTCACCACGTGTCTCACCCGTTCAGCTCCTTTAGCAGCTCCTGGCACCGAGCCCCATTCCGTCGCTCCTTGGCCTCACGCTCGCCGAGCCCAAGCATCCTGTCCAGGTACGCGTCGCGCCTCGCAGCGGCCCGCCTCCGCTCTTCTGCGTGCTCCTGGCCTTGCTCCCGCCGAACCGCGCGCCAAGCCTCGTGAGCTCGCGCCACGGCCCGCAAGGCCTCCTGCTTCTCCTCCCTCTGTGCCCTCTCAGCGGCCGCGTCGCTCGGCCCCTGCTCTCGCAGCTTGTGCACGAGGTACCCAGCAGCGATGCCGTGCCCGAAGCGGCAGCAGCAGAAGGCCAGGTGGTAGTAGCGCTCCCATGCCGGGTCGCCGGCGATGGGCATCTGCTCGGGCGAGTACACTTCGACGTACGGGGCCCACCGGCTCCGGTAGCAGATACGAAGCACGCCGCGAGACTCCGGATCGAGCTGCGCCATGGCACGCTCAACGTCACGCACCCGGCCGGCGGCGCGCGCCTGAGACTCGCTGATGGCCGGACTCGTGACCATAGTCGGGCGGCCGCACGGCTCGTACGTCTGCGCACCCATCCCCAGCTGCCCGGCCGACCGATGGTAGTACTCCATCAGGTCACCGTGGGCCACGACATGAACAGGGGTCGCGGCGCGACGCTCTCGCTCTCGCTTTGGCGGCTTCGATCGCCACGACTCGTTTTCCCACTCCTCACGCCAGCTCATGCCGCCTCCTCGGCTACCCCCACGGGCACATGCATGGCCACGCAACGGGGATACGCCGCCACGCGCTGCCCCCGTCTCTCGCTCGGCCAGTCGCTCTCCGGGATGCCGGTGACAGCCTCGATCTGTTCCTTTGAGCGCCACTTCGGCACGACCCCGGACTCCCAGTTGCTGACCATGTTGCAGGTCACGCCGAGGACCATCGCCGCCTGGTACGGCGTGTATCCGTTCGAGTGCCGCCACCGCTTGAACTTGCGCGCCGCTTGCGGCACGACGCGCTGTCCCGTTGGCACCTCGGCGACGTCGCACAGGCCGCCGGGCCACACGGCCCGCACGACGAGCACGCTCTCGCCCATGTCTCTCCGGTGGTCCATCAGCAGCACCTCGTCGGGCACGAGCCGCTCGTCCCACGCCGCTTGCGTAAGCCTCACCTGCTGGCCTACCACTGTCATTCGTCGCCCCTCTCTCCTTTTCTGGTCGGGCCGAAGCCCGACAAGGCGCGCGTGGACTCTGCGACGGCCCTCCGTCGGTTCCACTCTCGCGCAAACTTCCTCAACGCCTCCTGCTCAATCTGGTGCACCCTAACCTCGTGCACCCCCAGCATGCTCGCGATCGTAGCATACGATGGCGGCGCGCCGCCTGCATGATCGCGTACGACGTCGAGCGCACAGCTCTGCCGCGGGTCGCCTGTGTGGTGCCGGCACTCAGCCTCGGTGACGGGACATGGGCGCTGCCGTACCCCGCAGCTGTGCGGTTGGATGACGTACAGCTTGGCCACAGCAGCTCTAGAGGACCTCTCTTGTCTTCTTCTTCTCGTCCTCACCCATCGCTATCCTCTCCCTTCAAAAACCGAGCAACGCGCACCATCTCGGCCGCCACGCGCTCCACATCTCGCTGGAGAATGTCGACGCCGCACTCCTCTTTCCCGTCGGCCTCGGTGGCCACGCGGACCATGCCGAGTCCGTCTCGGTCCTCGCGGATCACGTAGGACCAATCACCACAGTGCACATACATACGCATCTCAACGTCATCACTCATTGCCCATCACCACCACTCGTACACATCGACCCGCAGAGAGCCACGCCCCGGCGGCGCTTGCTCCCACCGCGCCTCACGGACGCACCACCTCGGGCTGTCGTCGCGGAGCACGCCCGCGAGCACGAGGCGGTCGACGACGAGCTTCCCGCCAACGACGTCGACCGACAGCTCGTCGGGCTGCCGTGAGCTGTAGCGCGTGACCACGACGTGCCGGCGCCAGCCGCCCTCGACGATGGTCCGCACCCGCACCTTGCCGCGCTTCGTGAGCGACAGCCGTCCGTCCACCATCTTCGGCTCGGTGCGCCGCTCGACGCCCATGTCCCACAGTGGCCATGCGGGCTTCACCGCCTCGATGAGCTCGTCGACCTCCTTGTTGAGCTTCTTCAGCGCCCACTTCCGCTGCTTCTTCGCCGCGTACTCATTCATCGTCGGCGCGAAAGGAAGCGGGAGGCGGAGGGAGAACACGAGCTCTCCAGGAGTCCGATGGGTCATCGCTTCACCATTCTGGGCATGAGGACGCAGGTCAGCTCGCCGTCGCTTGCTCGCGTCGCGCCTCGGCGCACGACGACAGGGTCCGTCTCCCCGCCAGCCCCGAGCGCGACCGTGTCCGTGTCGACGGCAGCGAGAGCGTCGAGCAGATACGTGGCGTTCATCCCGATCACCTGCCCGTCGCCCGTACCGTCGACGCGCTCCGCTTCCACGATGTCATGACCTCCGCCTGCATCCCCCGCGCACGATAGCTCGATCGCGTCAGGGCGCAAAGTGAGCTGCACATGGCCCTTGTGCGCCGCGACGGACACCGCCTGTACGGCGCGCCGCAGCTCCGCCCTGTCGACCACGTGCTTGGACTGTGTGGAGTCCGGCACAACGTCCTCGAACGGGGGGAACGAGCTGTCGACGAGGAGCCCGCAGAACTGCGTGTCACCGGCATGGGCAAACAGGCGCCCCGGTGTCGTGCACAGCTTCACCTCGTCCGAGCCCTTCGCCATCTCGAAGATTCGCTTTGCGAATGGCCGCGGCAAAAGGTGCTCACCGTCCTCCTCGCAGTGATCGCACGCCATACTGGCCAGGTGCAACCGGTGCCCGTCAGTGGCCGCGGCCAGCAGCTTGCCCTCGCTCCAGAAGGTCGCGACGCTGTTCAGGTGCGGCCGACTCTCGTCGGTGGATACGGCTGCGATGACCTTGCCGAGCAGCCCCGCGATCTCCTTACCGAACGTGCTCCAGTCGTCACGTTTCGTTTCGTGTAGCGCTGGGAAGCTGCCGTGGTCCATGGTCGGGAGCTGGAACCGGCGCCGTGAGCCCGGAGCGGTGATGATGGCCGTCGTGTCTTTGACGGCTATCTCGACCGGCCCCTCCGGCATCGCGTCGATGCGGTCGGCCAGGTCCTTGGCGTGGATGCACATGGCCGCCTCATCGGCGCCACCGTTCCCGTCGACGCGTACCCGAACCTCGGTGTGCAGGTCGGTCGCCCCGACCAGAAGGCTGTCGTCCTCGGTGTACAGGCTGACGTAGGACAGGATCGGCTTCGTCGTCCTCTGTGGTGCGACCTTCGTCGCCGTCTTGAGCGCGGCCATCAGCTGCGCGCGTGTCGTCTCGATCTTCATGCTCTCTCCCTCTCAGAAGCCCCAGTCTGGAGCGTCGTATTCGCCTGGTGCGAGATTCTCGAAGCGAGTGCAGTGCCCTATCCACCGCACCCTGACGGTCCCTGTTGGGCCGTTTCGTTGCTTAGCAATGATGAGCTCGGCGACCCCTCTTTCGTCGCTGCTATCTCCGTTGTAGTACTCGTCGCGGTAGATGAAGACGACGGTGTCGCTGTCCTGCTCGATGCTCCCGCTCTCTCGCAGATCAGCAAGGTTGGGTCGCTTGTCCTTCGCGCCTCGTGACTCGACACCTCGGTTCAGCTGGGCCAGCGCCACGACCGGCACGTCGAGGTCCTTCGCGATCTGCTTCAGACCACGGCTGATGGCACTGACCTCCTGCTCTCGGCTCCCTCGCGCACCCGTAGGGTCACGCATGAGCTGGAGGTAGTCGACGACGACGAGCCCAACGTTGTCAGGGTAGCTCGGCTCCTTCTGGTGCCGTCTGTGACATTCGCCTTGGCGGCGCCTGACCTTCGCCCGGAGCTCGGCGAGAGTGAGGCCAGCCGTGTCGTCGATCATCAGCGGCATCTGTGACAGGTCGCGCGCCGCCGACTGTAGTCGCACCCAGTCATCAGGGGTCATCGTGGCCGTGCGCAGCTTGGACAGGTCGATGCGTGCCTCGGAGCAGGCGGCGGCGCGCGCCACCTGCTCTTTGGGCATCTCGCAGGAGAACACATCGGCTTCGCTTCCGGGCGTGAAGGCTCCGTCGGCTGCGGGTTTCGGGCTGGCCACGTGAACAGCAATGCGGCGCGCGAGCGCGCTCTTGCCCATGCCAGGCCGAGCGGCGACGATCATCAAGTCGCCCCGGTGTAGACCCGCCGTCTTCGTGTCGAAGTCGCTGAGCCCCGTCGATATCCCCGTGATGCTGTCGCCGCGCCCAGCTGCGTCCGAGATGGCTTGCAGGTCCCGCACGAGAATGGGCTGGACGTGCTCCAATGTCCCACGCTGCTGCTCGCTGGTCAGGTCGATCACCCTCCGCTGCGCATCGTCGACGTACGCCGCGACGTCCCCGTCCG
>JAAAOL010000104.1 GCA_009908885.1 Bacteroidota bacterium
GCAGATACGAACGGTAGCCAATAGCACGATAGGCGGCCCATCTGTCAGATGCAAGGGGGGAGGGAGTGCCGGGTTAAAGGGAGGTCGTGGACGCGAGGCGCTCCGCGCGCTCCGGGCGTCCCCATGCCTTATAGAGCTTCTGTCGTTCTTCGACGAAGGCTCTAGTAATATCATGGTCCTTGCCCAGGGCCTCCTGAGCGGTCTTATGGGCCGTGGTGAGTACGCTGTCTGCCTCGGCATAGCGCTCGACCTTCTGAAGCCATGCTCCCAGGTGACCCTGCAAAGTGAGCACGTCCGGGTCTTTGGGCGACTGGAGTTGCCGTTGTACGGTAATCAGGCGGGAGAGTACCGGGATGGCTTCCGTCATCCGGCCGTCGTCGTGGAGCAGGTCGCTCAGGCAGCGCAGGTCGCGGGCCGTGTAGCGATGAACGCCGTACCGGGACTCGTCGATGGATAAGGCTTCGCGGAACAGGCGCTCGGCCTCAACGGGACGGCTGCGGGCCTTCATTGCCTTGCCCCAGTTGACGAGCACTGTGGACACCCGGTAGTGCCTTTCGCCGAGGGCATCTCGGTAGAAGCCTAGGGCCTGTTCGAAGTGCTTGTCCGCAGCATCGAACTGCTTGCGGTCCGTGGCGATGAGACCGAGGGTGTTTAGCGCCGATCCCTCGATGATGCCGTGGGGGCTATCCCACTGGGACGCAGTCGCCAACGCATCGAGAAGTGTCTTTCGTGCTTCGTCCAGTTTCCCCATGTCTTTGTACAGGCTGCCGAGGTTGAGGAGGGCCGTTACGGTACGGGGGTGTTCTGGGCCATAGAGTTGTCTCCGGAGCTCCAGCGACTCGTTAGAGAGGGCGACAGCTTCCTCGAATCGTCCCAGCCGACGCAGCGCAATCGTCAGGTTGTTGAGGGGAGGGGCGATACGCGGGTGGACGTCGCCGTAATGATCTCTCCGTCGCTGGAGCGCCTCGCGGAGAAGGGGTTCGGCCTCAGCATATTTTCCCTGCGCATTGTACAGGTTGCCGAGATTCTGGAGTGCAGTGGCAATTCCTGGGTCGTCATCATCGAGCGTCGCGCGTCGGATGTCGAGAGAAGTGATCATGTACTGTTCGGCCTCGTCCAGTCGTCCCTGCCGTGTGAGGAAGTTAGCGAGGTTGTTCGCACAGCGAGCGACGTACTCGTGCTGCGGCCCGTAGGCGCTCCGGGCTCGGTCCAGGGCTTGCCGGAATAGAGAGTCCGCTGCTTCAGGCTGGTGGAGCCGTTCCCGTGCCAGGGCCAGGTATGTAAGCCGGGTGATAATGTCGTCTGGCGGGACGGTCGGCAGCGATGCACTCAGTGCCAGGGACGCTTTCAGCAGCGAGTCGGCCTTTTGGTAGCGAGCAAGGGTGAAGTTGATTTCACCGATGACGCTCAGCATAGTCGCCTGCGTCTCGGGTTGATCTGCAAGCTCGTTAGCCTGGGCGGCGCCGCGCTCTAGGAGATCAAAGGCCGTGAGGGTATCGCCGAGGGCCTGTTCCGGAGCACTGGCTCGAAACAGATCGATCAGAAAGGACGAAACGGCTTCGGCCTTATCACGCTCCCGGGCGATCTCGGCGGCCTGCGCTTCGATGCGCTGGGCCTGGACGGTCGCCGTCACGGCGTACCCGACGAGCAGCAGCACTGCCGCCACCGTGGCGATCACGCTGCCCCGATGGCGGCGGACGAACTTGCTGGCCCGATAGCGTAGCGTGTCGGGGCGGGCGGTGACGGGCAGGCCCTCCAGGTGCCGCTTGATGTCGTCGACGAAGGCCTCGGCGCTCGGGTAGCGACGCTCCGGCTCCTTGCGCAGCGCCTTCATGGCGATCGTGTCCAGGTCGCCCCGGAGGGTGCGGCGCAGCTGCTCCAGCGTCGTCGAGCGGGCCTGGTCCGGCGCGATGGTCTCGGCGTCGGCATCGTCTGTTGCGGCGGTCGTGGTGCGGGTGACGGCAGTGCTCGGGCGTTCGGGCTCCGTCGTCAGGATGGCCTGCTCGGCCTCGAAGGCCGAGCGGCCGGCCACGTCGTAGGGGCGCTGCCCGGTGAGTAGTTCGTAGAGCAGCACGCCGAGGGCGTAGACGTCTGTCGCTGCCGAGATGGGCTCGCCCCGCACCTGCTCCGGCGCGGCGTACTCGGGCGTCAGCACGCGCATGCCCGTCCGGGTCAGCCCCGGCGCGTCGAGCGCGTCGTCGCCCGTCAGCTTGGCGATGCCGAAGTCGAGCAGCTTGACCTGGGGGCACCCACTATCATCCTCGGTTACCAGGATGTTGGACGGCTTCAGGTCGCGGTGGACGACGAAGTTCTGATGCGCATACTGCACGGCGCGGCCTGCCTCGGCGAAGAGCCGCAGGCGTTCCGAGACGGAAAGGCGGCGATCGTCGCAGTAGGCGTCGATCGGCTGTCCGTCCACGTATTCGAGGACGACGTATGGCGTGTCGTCGTCGGTGACGCCGGCGTCCAGGAAGCGGGCGATGTTGGGATGATGCAGGCGGGCCAGGATGCGGCGCTCGTGCCGAAAGCGCTCCACGAGGCGCGGCGTGCGAGCAGCGGTGCGCACCAGCTTGATGGCCACGGGCGCGCCCACGTCTTCGCGCTCGGCGAGGTAGACGGTGCCCATGCCGCCCTCGCCGAGCGGGCGCAGGATGCGATACGGGCCGATGCGCTGCCCGTTTGCCACCGTGGGCAGCGCATCGTCCGGCGGGTCGTTCAGCGCCGGGTGGGGGTCCGCGTCCGCTTCCAGCAGAGCCAGCACCTCGTCGCGCAGCGCGGGGTCGTCCGCGCAGGCGTCGTCCAGGAAGGCGCGGCGCGCGTCCGGGGGGAGGGCGACGGCCTGGTCGAAGAGGGTACCGATGCGGCGCCAGCGGTCGGAATCCATGAAGGCGGGAGGCTGATGGGGAGGCGTGCTATCTGGACATACCCGAAAGGCTGCCGAAATGGATCATTGCGTGCGGGCTAAGCCCCTTCGCCGCGCTTGAGCTCCTGCGAGAGCCACGCCCGGGCCAGCCGCCAGTCGCGCTTGACGGTCATCGTGGAGACGTCCAGCACGTCCGCCGCCTCGGCGATGGTGAGCCCGCCGAAGAAGCGCAGCTCGACGACCTTGCTCTGCCGCACGTCCAGCGCTTCGAGCTGCTGCAGGGCTTCGTCCAGGTGGAGCAGTACGTCCGGGCGCGTCGGGAGGTGGATCTGCTCGTCCTCGAACGTGACGTGGTCCGCCCCGCCGCCGCGCTTCTGCGCCATCCGCTGGCGGGCGTAGTTGATGAGCACCTGCCGCATCGCCCGCGCCGCGACGGCCAGAAAGTGCCCGCGGTTTTGCCAGGCCACCTCGCTGTTGCCGACCAGCTTGAAGTACGCCTCGTGGACGAGCGCCGTCGTGTTGAGCGTGTGGCCGGGCCGCTGCCGCCGGAGCTGGAGGTGGGCCACCTCGCGCAGCTCCTCGTAGATGAGCGGAAAGAGGTCGTCCAGCGCCTCGTCGCGCCCCTCGCTGAGGGCGACGAGCAACTGGGTCACGTCAGCGGCAGCCATGGGCAGTAGTGAGATGCGCAAGCAGGTACTGCGAGGCCAGAGACACTTCCTAAATATAGCCTCGGCGGACGACATCTGCATGCGCCACGGGGAAATCAGATGTCCATGTTCCACGTCGAGGGCAAACCGTGTATAGGCAGATGAAGGGACATTCATTTCCACATCACCAACTCCTCGTCTGCGTCCATGCCTGCTCTCACTACGCCCGCCCCGGCGCTCCCCGACACGTCATCCACCAACTCGCTGGCCCGTCACCTCCTGGCGCGCGAGGGCGTGCCGGACGGCATGTCGGACGCTCCGGCCGTGCAGACCACCGCGTCCCCGCCGCACGCCTCGCCGGTTGCGCTGTCGAGGACGACGGTCACGCACGCGCCCAACCAGCTGGTGCAGGACGTCGCGCGTTGCTGGGCCGGGGCGCACGACGTTCCGCTGAGTCTGCTGCCGGGCCGGGAGGCCACCGTCAACCTTCCCCCTTCGCACCTCGCGGGGTTGCTGCGGCAGGTGCTCGCCTGCCTTCAGGGCGTCCACGAGCGCGGCCTCGACATTACGACTTCGTGCCGGAAGAGCGTCTATCTCATCGAAGTGCGCGTGCCGAAGGCCCCGGGAGGTCCTGCCGCACAGGGGCATTTCTTCCAGCGCGGGCGCGCCCGGTTTCTCCACGACACGGTCAGCCCGGCTGATGCCGCGGGCCCGGTCGTGCTGCCGCTGGCCCTGCGCCGCCGCGTGGCCGAGGGCGGCGGCTTCATCCAGACCTCCGCGTTGGACGGCTTCCAGATCCGCCTCGCCCTGCCGCTGGCCTGAGCGCGCCTTCCGCAATCTCGTTGCGTCCAGATTCTCTTCTCCAAGCTCCTTCTAACTCATGCGTCGATGGATCGTATTCCTCCTGCTCGTGGCGGGGAGCATGTCGGTGTTGTATCTGGTGAATAGTTCTCTCCCGCGCGAGGAGACGCCCCCGCACACCGGCCGGCTCGACCTGGACGACGATCTCGGCGACGAGAATCCGGCCGCCCGCGCCCAGTACGAACTGGAGCGGCTGCGCGACCCGGCGACGGGGGGCATTCCGCCGGGCATTCGCCAGCGCGAGCTGGAATACGCCCGGACGCTTCCGACCGTGGAGCGCCTGCGGAGCACCGGCAAGCGCGCTGGGGCGGCTGCCGTGGACGACTGGACGGTGCGCGGCCCGACGAACATCTCTGGCCGCACGCGCGCGCTGGCTTATGACGTCAGCGACCCGGACACGTGGCTCGCGGGGGGCGTGTCCGGCGGCATGTGGCGGACGACGAACCAGGGCCAGTCCTGGACGAAGCAGACCACGCCCGGTCAGCTGCACAGCGTCACCTGCATCACGCAGGACACGCGCCCTGGCTACGCGGACGTGTGGTTCTACGGGACGGGGGAGTATCTGGGAGACTCGGCCAGCGAACACTTTAGTGCCCGCTACAGCGGGGATGGCATCTATCGCTCGACCGATGGCGGGCTGACCTGGACCCCGTTGATGGCCACGCAGAGCGGCACTCCCCAGGACTTCGACAACGACTTCGACTACGTCTGGAACATCGTTACTGACCCGACCGCCCAGGGACAGAGCGTCGTGCTGGCAGCGACGATTGGCGGCATTTTCCGCTCGAACGATAACGGGGACAACTGGACGCGCGTGCTGGGCGATGGCTTCGCCGCCGCAGGCATCAGGTACGAATCCGACATCGCCGTCAGCTCGCAGGGCGTGTTCTATGCCACGGTGCGGCCCCTGGACGGCGGAGCCACCGAGTTTGGGTTTTATCGCTCGACCGATGGCGTCAACTGGACGCGCCTGAACACACTGAATGGATTCCGGCGGAGCGTCCTGGCCATCGCACCCTCCGACGAGAACGAGGTCTTCATCCTGGCCTACACGCCGTCCTCCGGCGTCAACGACACGGAGTTCTGGCAGTACACCTACGTCTCGGGCGACGGGACGGGAGCGGGAGGGACCTTCACGGATCTGACCGCGAACATCCCCGATGGGGACGGGCGCTTTCACTTCGAGCACCAGCGGGCCTACGACCTCGTCGTTGCCGTCGATCCGAGCGACGTCAGCACGGTGTTTATCGGCGGGACCAGCCTGTTCCGGTCGACGGATGGCTTCACCACGGGGACTAACAGCGCCATCATCGGCGGCTACAATCCCGATGACCCCGGAGACAGCCCCGACTCCTACCGGTACCCGAACCAGCACCCGGATCAGCACGCGATCGTCTTTCTGCCGGACGGCACGCTGCTTACCGGCCACGACGGCGGCGTCAGCCACACCACCGATCCCTATGCGAACTCAGTGACCTGGACCTTCCGGAACGAAGGCTACGTGACGACGCAGTTCTACAGCGTGGCCACGGACCCGACGACGCCGGGCGAGCGCATGGTGGTCGGGGGCATGCAGGACAACGGCGGATGGGTCGCTCCGGGCGGGGCGACCGACTGGTCCATCGTCACCGCCGGAGACGGCATGATGACGAACGTCGCCGATGGCGGCAGTGATTATTACACGAGCAGCCAGTTCGGCCGTGTCTACCGGTCGCAACTCGACGCGAGCGGTGCCACGCTCCAACAAGCCCGCGTCGATCCGTGCGAACCGGGCGACTCGCGCTTTTTTACCCCATTCCTGCTCGACCCGGCCGATCAGACCCGCATGGTCCTGACGGCAGCTGAGGTTATCTGGCGTAACGGGGACATCACCGCTATCCCCTGGGGCAATGAAAGCTGCACCGGCACCAATTGGACCTCCCTCGACAACTTCAAGGCGCCCGCGGGAGAGGAGGTGACCGCGCTGGCGATGCCCCGCAACGGAGGGCGCCTGTACTTCGGGACGACCGACGGGCGGGTCTTCTATGGCGACGACGTCATGACGACCGATCCGAACCCGGTCGAAGTTACAGATGCAGCGTTCGGCGGCGGCTACGTGTCCAGCATCACCACCGATCCGGTCGATACCGACCGGGTATATCTCACGCTCTCCAGCTACGACAATCCCAGCATCTTCGTCTCGGACGACGCTGGTGCGACGTGGACGGACGTAGGGGGCAACCTGGAGCCCGCCGACGGCAGCGGTCCCTCGGTCCGGTGGATCGACGTGTTCTACGACGGCGGCCGGCGCATCTACTTCGTGGGGACCTCCACCGGGCTCTATTCGACCGATGCATTCGATGGAGCCAACACCGTGTGGGCGCAGGAAGGCGCCACGAGCATCGGCAACGTCGTGGTGGACATGGTGCGGGTGCGCCAGGATAAGCTGGGCCTTTCGACGGATGGCTACGTGGCCGTCGCCACGCATGGCAACGGCATCTACGACACGTTTTATCCCGTGAAGCGCGTAACGGGCACCATCACCGACGCCAGCGGGAATCCGGTGGATGGGGTTGTCATGAACGGGTTGCCCGGAAACCCGACGACGGACGCTAGTGGCACCTACGAAGCGACGATGGACTGGCAGTGGCAGGGCACCGCCACGCCGAGCAAGCCGGGCTATACGTTCAATCCCGTGGAGCGGAACTACAGCGGGACGCCCTTCACCTCCAAGACCTTCAGTGACTACATCGCCACCCCGGCGAACAGCTACGCGCAAGTGCCCTCCGACGGCCTGGAGCTGTGGCTGCGCGACGCCGGGATGCACGTGGCCAACGAAAGCCAGAGCGGCACTAACCAACCGCAGGTCTTCCAGTGGGACGACCAGAGCGGTAACAGCCGAGAGTTCCTTCAGATCCTGCCGGGGCAACTTCCCCGTTTCCGTATCCTCGAATTTAGCAATCGGGGCGGCGTCTTCTTCGATGGCGTAGACGATTTCTTGCGCGGTGGATTCTCGCTCGACGGTGCGGAGGAGGCGTCCGTCTTTCTGGTCTTCGAGCAGGACGGCACGCAGTCCGGGACGTACCCGTTCGCGATGCCTGAGGCCGAGAGTGGGCTCAACGGGTTCGACCTGGGCACGGGCGGCGTAAATCGCCTCCGCTCCTACGTCAACGCGGGCAGCTTCACGACCACCGAGGCGATCGAGGACTTCAGCGACCCTGGGCGTATCGTGACGGCGAGGTACTGGCCGCCCGGCATCCTGAACACGCACCGCATCTACGTCAACGGAAAGGAGCGCGATGCGCAGACGAACAGCGGACCCATCGAGGCGGGCGCCAACGCGACATTCCTGGGTGCCTTCAGCGACGACTACGGCGGCTACTTCGAGGGCGTAATCGCTGAGGTGCTCGTCTACAGCCGCAGCCTCGGCCGGGCCGAACGCTCGGCGGTCGAGAACTACCTGGGGCTGAAGTATGGACTCGGCTGGAAGACCGTCGCTGCCCCGACGCTGTCGTCCACCAGCACCGGCGTCTACGTACTCGGCAATACCGGCGCGGCGGTCAACTTCACCGACCCTCCGTCGCAGAGCGGCTCGCTCTCGGCCACCACGGGCACCGACCCGGGCACCAGCGGCGCCCTGCCGCCCGGCCTCGACGAAGTTCTGCCCGACCAGTACTGGACCGTCGACGCGTTCCTATCGGACTATGGCTACAGCATCACAGTCGACCTGCGCGACTTCGACCTCAGCGGCGCCTCGGCCTTCACGGACCTTACCCTGCTCAAGCGCGACGACGAGGCGAGCCCCTGGCAGTACGCGACCGGTCAAGGCGATGTTACCCTCGTGCATCACGAACCCTACCTCACGGCCGCCGGGCTCACCTCGTTTTCCGACTTCGCCATCGGCGTCATCGGGGGCACCGTCAACCTGACCGTCAGCACCGAGACAGACGTCGTCGATGCCAACGGAGGCAATTGTGCGGGACTCGACTTCGTGCGCCTGCCGGGGCCGGACGGAGAGGTCAGCCTGCGCGAGGCCGTCTGCGCGGCGAATGCCACGTCCAAGCCGGTCGACATCGGGCTCCCTGCGGGCACCTACACGCTGGCTATCACGGGCACGGGTGAGGATGCCAATGCCACCGGCGACCTCGACGTCGTCGGCGATCTGACCCTCAGCGGCGTGGGCGCACGCTCGACGGTGATCGACGCGGCAGGCATCGACCGAGTGCTCGAACTCGTAAGCGGGTCACTCACGCTCGACGGCGTCACGGTTACCGGCGGGCAGGCGCCGGGTGGCTTCGCTGGGGAGAGTGGCGGCGGCATCCGAAGTGGCGGGAACCTTGCCGTCCGGAACAGCACGGTGGTGAGCAATGTCGCGGGCAATGGGTCGTATTTCGGGGGAGGCGGAGGCGGTATATACCTCTCATCGGACGGCACACTGAACGTCGAGCGTAGCCTCGTCGCCGACAACACGAGCGGCGCCAGCACGAACGGTTCAGGCGGACCGGGCGGTGGCATCTGGGCGGCTGGCCCGGCCGAGATCGTCAACAGCACCCTGTCCGGCAACGAAGCGATAAATGGTGGGGCAATCTTCAATGCCGCGAACGCGTCTTTATCCGTTACGAACAGCGTTCTTTCCGGGAATTCATCGAGTGCACAAGGCAGTGGCATTTTCTCCACTGGAGTGACGTCACCGACGATCGTCAACAGCACGCTGACCGGGAACACTGCGGGGGTGACAGGCGGGGCGATCGTTACCACTGACTTGACGATCCAGAACTCGATCGTCTGGAACAACTCGGAC
>JAAAOL010000113.1 GCA_009908885.1 Bacteroidota bacterium
CGGGGACGAGGGCGAGGCGCTGGCCGAGGCTCATGCCCAGCACGATGCCGGGCCGTCCGTCCTGGCGCTCCAGGCTGAACTGGCCGAGGCCGGTCTGCGCCACCACGTCGCTCACGCCCGCGAGGGTAGCCGGGTCCACGCCGCGCACGATCACCACCTTGTTCACCTCACCCGCGCCCTCGTGCATCAGCAGCGCCTTGCCTTCCACGTACGGCGCCGCGTACTCGACGTGCGGTACGGCGAGCGCCTCAGCCCGGAGCGCGTCCGCCCCGCCGAAGCCGCGCTCCTCGGCGCTCACGATGCGCACGTGCGGGTCGAGCGAGACGAGCATATCCTGCACGAAGTCGTAGAAGCCGTTCATCACGGACAGCACCACGATGAGGGCGGCCACGCCGAGCGCCACGCCCGCCACCGAGATGCCGGTGATGACGGAGATGAGCGACACCCGCTTGGGGCTGACCAGGTAGCGCCGCGCGATGAGCAGGCGGTAATCCACGGAGCGGTGGGGGAGAGTGCGGTGGCAGGGGACGGCGGGGCGATGCGGCGGCTACGGCGCGGGCGACCACGCCGGGTCGGTGAAGGCGGCGGGCGGGACGGCGGCGGGTGCGGTGAGGCTATCGGTCAGGATCGCGACGGGGGCGCCCCGCAGGTCGTGCCGCGTGGCGAGGCGGATGGGCCCTGCCGGCGTCTCGACGGATGCGTAGTCGGTCCACGTGGCGTGGCGCGGCGTGTCCTGGTCCTGCAGCAGGAACGTCCATCGCTGGAGCTGGCCCGTGTCGGGGTCGAGGAAGAGCCAGTACTGATCCTCGGGCGTCAGCCCCACGTCGCCGAAGGTGAGGCGGAGGGCCTCCGCGTCGGCGGTGGAGGAGTCCGGCACGAAGGTGCGCTGCACGCCGGGGTCGAACAGCTTCGTCGGGGCGAGCAGCCAGTACGTGTCGTTGATGAAGCGGCGGTACGCGGCGTCCAGTTGTGCGGCCTGCGTCGTGGAGTCGACCGGGCTGCCGTCGAGGTAGACGGTGCCCTCCCGGGTGTTCACGTCGAAGAGGGTGACGAAGAGCGAGTCCTCGCCCGCGGGCGTCTCCAGGCGGTACGCGCCGCTCTGCCGATCCCACAGGTGGCGGGCGACGAGCTGCCGGTCGCCGTCCCGCTCGATGGCGAAGTCGAAGCCCAGGTACGGCAGCTGCGCCCACGTCGCCGGGCCGCCCACGTAGTCGAGGGCGCGGAGGGCGAGCGTGTCGGCGTAGGTGGCCGGTTCCGGGACGGCAGCGGCGGCCATCGTGTCCGGAGCGGGCGCGTCGGGTCCGTCCGTCGGGGACTGGCACGCGCTCCCCAGCAGGAGCAGCGGGACGGTCACGGCGGCGAGCAGCAGGAGGCGAGAGCGGCGGAGCATGCGAGCAGGCGATTCGTGAGTGAAGGGGCGTGCTGAGCAGCCGGTAGGGGCATCCCGCACGCCGCAGGCGCAGGGTAGAACAAACGAGACGCCGTGGGGTTTGCTTCGGGCGTGTTGAGTCTGGACCGCGTCGTTCGCCATGTCGTCTGCTGCCCGTCGTTGTTGCTGCGCCGTCCTCGTGTTGCTCCTCGGCGGTGCGGCGTTCGTGCGCGGGGCCCCGGCGCAGTCCGTGGCCGGGCCCGATACGCTCTCGCCCGCCACCTACGGCACGGGAGCGGGCCTGGTGGTGCAGCTCACCAACAGCGGCTTCGGCCTGGGCGGCTACTACAGCCGCGCCGTCAACGCGAACACCGCGCTCTGGACGAGCATCAGCCTGGGGCCGGGCAAGGACGAGCGCGAGCTAAAGCTCTTCAACCGCTTCGGCGGCGGCTTCATCCCGGACAAGCGCAATTACCTGCTGATGATCCCCGTCGAGCTAGATCGGCAGCGGCGGCTCTTCCGCGACTACATCGAGGACAACTTCCGCCCGTACGTGCACCTCTCGGGCGGCCCCACGCTCGGCTGGGTGTCGCCCTACTTCGACGACGTGGACGGCGACGACCGCTACGATGAGGCGCTGGGCGAGGAACGCTTCGACGTGTTCGAGGCCCTACCGAAAGGGGAGCCGCGCTTCGGCCTCGGGGGGACCATCGCCATCGGGGCCTACTTCGGGCGCAGCCGCAAGACCACGCAGGGCCTCCGCATCGGCTACGCGTTCACCTACTTCTTCGACGGCGTCCAGCTCCTGGAACCCGGCGTCGCGGACGCGCAGCACTTCTTCCAGACGCCCATCATCAGCCTCACCTTCGGACGACTCTTCTGATTTTCGATTTTCGATTTTGGATGTGCGATTGAATCGCCAATCGAAAATCGTCAGACGTTGAAGCGGAAGAGGATCACGTCGCCGTCCTGGACGACGTACTCTTTACCCTCGGCGCGCATGACGCCCGCCTCACGCGCGGCCGCCTCGGACTCGTGCTCGTCGAAGGCCTCGAACGGAATCGTCTCGGCGCGGATGAAGCCGCGTTCGAAGTCGGAGTGGATCTGCCCTCCGGCCTGCGGCGCCTTGGTGCCCTTCGTGACGGTCCAGGCGCGCGTCTCTTTCGGGCCGGTGGTGAAGAAGGTGATGAGGTTCAGCAGCTCGTACGCCGCCCGGATGAGGCGTTCCAGGCCGGAGCGCTCCAGGCCTAGCTCGTCCAGAAAGGCGGCCCGCTCGTCCTCGTCCAGCTCGGCGATCTGGGCCTCGATGTCGGCGCAGACGACGATCACGCGGGCGTCCTCCTTCGCGGCGATGGCGCGGACGGTGTCCACGTGGGGGCCGCCGTCGGGCAGGTCCTCCTCGGCCACGTTAGCGGCGTAGAGGACGGGCTTGACGGTGAGTAGGAAGAGCGACCGCAGCCACGGCGCCTCGTGCGCCTTCACGGCAAACGTGCGGGCCGGTTCGCCCTCGCCCAGGTGGTCGCGCAGGCGCTCGTAGAAGGCCAGCTCCTCCACCACCTTCTTCTCGCCGCTCTTGGCGGCCCGCTCCATCCGCTCGATGCGCTTCTCGACGGTGTCCAGGTCCTTCAGCAGGAGTTCCGTCTCGATGATCTCGATGTCGCGCGCGGGATCGACCGAGCCGGAGACGTGGGCCACGTTCTCGTTCGCGAAGCAGCGGACGACGTGCACGATGGCGTCCACCTCGCGGATGTGGCTGAGGAACTGGTTGCCCAGCCCCTCGCCCTTGGACGCGCCCGCCACGAGCCCGGCGATGTCGAAGAACTCGATGGTCGTCGGCGTCACCGCCTTCGAGTCCGACAGTTCCGCGATGCGGCCGAGGCGGTCGTCCGGCACAGGCACGACGCCCACGTTGGGCTCGATGGTGCAGAACGGGTAGTTGGCCGATTCCGCGCCGGCCTCGCTGAGTGCGTTAAAGAGCGTGGACTTGCCGACGTTGGGCAGCCCGACGATGCCGCATCGAAGCGCCATAAGTTCTATCTTAAATGGTTGTCCTGAATGGGATCTGATACCGGTTGCGTCCGGCGATGCCCGGCGCGCTCGTGGTGCGTGGTGCGTGAGGAGTACATTGCCGAAACGGCGCCCTACATCTGCTCACGTCCTGCGGTCTCGCGGCGTCTTGCATCACCGGGATGAGCCGATGTAAAACAAAGCGTGTCACCTGCCGGTAAAACCGACCGGACCGTATCGGAGACGCGGGGGATTGTTCCTCCGGCCCGGTCAACACGGCGTGAAACCGCACTGCCTGCCCCTCGGATGTTCGTCGCTCGCTCGTTGCTGCGCCCGCTGCTGGCCCTGCTCGTCGTCGTGCTCCTCGGCGGGCTCTGCCCGGATGCCGACGTCCAGGCGCAGACCGCGCCGGAGCGCCCCCGCAATGCGATGCAGGCCGGCCTGGCGCTGGTGCCCGGCCTCGGCGCGCAGGCGGGCTACGTGCAGTCGCGCAGCATCTTCACCGTCGAGAGCATCGTCTACGTCGACGCCTCGCCCCAATTCGCGGGCGGCGAAGGCACCATCGAGGTCTCTGGCGCGCTCGGCGGCGCGATCCGCCCGCTGGGCATCCCCCGGCTCATCGGCACGGCGGACTATCCGTACGACTTCGACATCGGCCTGCGCTTCGGCCCGAGCCTGACGTTCACGCAGGGCGCCACACGGGCGGAGAAGAATCAGCAGTTCAGCCTCTTCGTCGAGCCGTTTCTGCGCTTCAGCAGCCGCCTCAGCAGCGGCCGCCTCTACTTCGTGGAGGCGGGGACGCAACGCCCCCTCTTCCGCGCCGGGGTGTTTTTCACGTTCTGATCACGCTCTGACGGCGCGCCAACGGCGGCGCATCGACCCTTTCTGAAGCCAATGCGGCGGGCCCTGGTGCGTATCGACTTGACACACATATATTGAACACATTATCCTGACAGGCATTTCCGGTTGTCCTCGCCCACCGACTGTTCGGACCACGATGGAAATGCCTGCCCGATGGCCGTCTCGCCTGACGCCGCCGCTCTTCCTCTGCCGCGTCGAAGCGGGCTTCCCGAGTCCCGCCGACGACCACCTCGACCGCGAACTGGACCTCACCGAGCACGTCGTCCGGCGGCCCAGCGCCACCTTCTTCACCCGCGTCGCGGGCGCCTCCATGCGCGGGGCGGGCATCCACGACGGCGACCTGCTGGTGGTCGATAGCTCGCTGACGCCGCGTGACGGCGACGTCGTGATCGCCGTCCTCCACGGCGACCTCACCGTCAAGCGCTACCGGACCCGCCGGGGCCGCGTGTGGCTGGAGGCGGCCCATCCGGACTATCCGCCCATCGAGGTGCGCGACGAAGACGCTACCGTCTGGGGCGTCGTGACGCACTCGCTCCGTTACCACCGCAAACGGTAAGCCGACCCGCTCATGGATCGCCCGACGGCCTTCGCCCTCGTCGACTGCAACAACTTCTACGCGTCCTGCGAGCGCGCCTTCGACCCGTCGCT
Organism: Bacteroidota bacterium; assembly: GCA_009908885.1. Taxonomy (GTDB): domain Bacteria; phylum Bacteroidota; class Rhodothermia; order Rhodothermales; family JAAAOL01; genus JAAAOL01. The sequence goes on from JAAAOL010000113.1 coordinate 4,886, forward strand.
CCGGGGGCGGCCCGTGGTGGTGCTGTCCAACAACGACGGCTGCATCATCGCCCGCTCGGACGAGGCCAAGGCGCTCGGCATCGAGATGGGCACGCCGTACTACCAGGTGAAGGGCAAACTGAAGGCCCACGGCGTCGTGGTCTTCTCGTCCAACTACGCGCTCTACGGCGACCTCTCAAACCGCGTGATGGGGACGCTGGCCTACGCCGCGCCCGCCGTGGAGACCTACTCCATCGATGAGGCCTTCCTGGGGCTGGACTGCACCCAGGCGGATCCGCAGTTCGCCCGTTCGGTGCAGCGCCTGGTGGGTCAGTGGACGCACATTCCGGTCTCCATCGGCATCGCGCCGACCAAGACGCTCTCGAAGGTGGCCAACCGCTTCGCCAAGCGCCGGAAACGGTGTCGGGGCGTCTTCCGATTGCCGGAGGAGGAGCTGGACGCCTGGCTGGATCGGGTCGAGGTCCGGGACATCTGGGGCATCGGCCCGGCGTACACGCGGCTGCTGCACAAGAACCGGGTCTACACGGCGAAGCAGCTACGCGAGCTGGACGATCGCTGGGTACGGCGCCACATGACCATCGTGGGCCTGCGCACGGTGTGGGAGCTGCGCGGCATCTCGTGCATCCCGCTGGACCGGGCGAAGGCGGCCAAGGCCAACATCATGTGCAGCCGCTCCTTCGGCGAGCCGGTGACGGAGAAGGCCGACCTGCGCGAGGCGGTGGCGACCTTCGCGAGCCGGGTGGCGGAGAAGCTGCGGGCGCAGCAGTCGGTGGCCGGGGCGCTCTACGTCTTCGTGACGACGAAGCGCTTCGGCCCCGGCCCGCACTACCGCAACCACGCGACGGTGACGCTGCCGGTGCCGACGGCCTACACGCCGACGCTGGTCCGCGAGGCGCTGCGGGGGCTGGACGGCATCTGGAAGGCGGGCATCCGCTACAAGAAGGCGGGCGTGATGGTGCAGGACGTGACACCCGCCGCGCAGGTGCAGGGCGACCTGTTCGCGAGCGCAGGACAGGCGCAGGACGCCTCGCTGATGGCGGTGATGGACGCGGTGAACGCGACGTACGGACGCGGCACGCTCGCGCTGGCGTCGACGGGGACGAAGCGCAAGGACTGGCACCGGAAAGAGGGGCACCGCAGCCCGCGCTACACCACGCGCTGGGACGAGCTGGCCGAGGTGCGGGCGTAGGGGCGGCGTGCGCCCCGCGTCTGCCAGGCGTACTTGGCGATCGTCCACAGGATCTTGGCCGAGGCCTTGACGGTGCCGCTCACCGTGCCCGTGATTTTCGAGACGCCCACGCGCCGCCGGTACGAGACGGGCACCTCGCGGATGCGCAGTCCGGCCAGCACGGCTTTGATCTGCATCTCGATGGTCCAGCCGAAGGTGGTGTCCTCCATCTGGAGCGCCAGCAGGTCGTGGAAGCGGATCGCGCGGAACGGGCCGAGGTCGGTGTAGCGCGCACCCCAGATGAGTCGCATCAGGCTGCACGCCAGCCGGTTGCCCAGGAGCGCCTGGGGCAGCATCGCGCCCGGCTCCACCCAGCCCCGCTGCCGTCCCAGCATGCGCGAGCCGAGCACGAAGTCGGCCTCGTCGCGCAGGATCGGCTCTACGAGGCGCGGCATCTCGTCCGGGTAGTCGCTGTAGTCGCCGTCCAGGAAGACGACGATCTCCGGGTCGCGGGTGCGGGCGTAGGCGATGCCGCGCAGGCAGGCCCAGCCGTAGCCCTGTCGGTCTTCGCGCAGCACCGTGGCGCCTGCTGCCCGCGCGTTGGCTTCGGTCTCGTCGGTCGAGGCGTTGTTGATGACCACCACCTCGTCCACCAGGGCGCCGGGGATGTCGCCGACGACCCGCCCGATGGCGCGGGCTTCGTTGAAGGCCGGGATGAGGACCAGGACACGGGGGGCAGGCATGGGGCAGGAGAATCTGCGGGAGCGGGTTCGGTAGGTACGTCCGCCCCCCGGCGGGGTGCCCCAGTTCCGCCAAGCACGGTATGAACCCGCCGTCACCCTGGACGACTGCGGCATTACAGCTCGGTGAGCCGTGGGTCGAACGTGAAGGGGTCCGGAGCGCCGATGTCCAACGTATCAGCGTCCGGATGGTGCGGGTTCACCAGGTAGTTGCTCTCCTCCGGCACCACAGCGCTCGGCACACGCAGCGCCAGCGAGTCCTTCGCTTGCACCCAACCGTCCCCCAGGGCGCGGGTCGCCGCTACGTGCTCCGTCCAGCGAGCGGGAAGGGCGCCTGGGTCCAGTTCCAGCACGGCCTTCTCAGGTACCACGACCCGAAACCGTACGAACTGCCCCTCCAGGAGGTCGGTGCGGCTCAGGTGCGCGAGTTGCTCCAGGGCGGCGAGGGCCAGTGAGCTAGCCAGGTAGATCATCGCCACCCCCTCGCTGTTCCAGCGTCCCCCGTAGAGGCGAGCGCCCTCTCCACGGAAGGCGTGGTCGGCATAGGAGCGGCTCGTGAGGCGCCACGCGACGACCGTATTCTGAGCGCCGGGGCTCACGAGAAAACCCCGTGTGCGATGCGTCCCAGGACGCGCTCCACCTCGCGCGCGCCCGGCTCCGTGTCGGCGTAGTCGAGCGGGGAGCGTCCGCCGAGTGCGGGGAGCGCCGTGCTCATCCAGGTTCGCGCCCGCTCCGGCGAGCCGAGCACCTCGACGGCGCGCTCGAAGAGCCGGGCCAGTCGCAGGAGCCGTTCGGACTCGGTGGGCTTGAGGCGCCCGGTGTTGCGCCGCCGTCGAAGCGTCCGCTCGGCGGTCTGGATGGCGCCCGCCAGTTCGGCCGAAGAGACGCCGAGGGCGCGCTGCAGCCGGTCGAAGCTCTCCATCGGGAGGCCGTCCTGTTTCAACAGCCGGATGAGGTCGTCGAGGCTGTCGACCTCCAGGCCGATGGAGTCATAGGCGCGTCTCCCGTCGTCGGTGGTACCCGTCGGGCGGGGAGGCGCATAGTGTCGTCGATCAGAAGAAATAGCCATCGAGATAAGCCAGGTGGCCTTCGGAAATCGGTCACATGGCATCTAAAACGTGAGCCGCAACGGTGGGGTTTCGCAGCCGTCCGATCTGCTCACCAGGCAGGTTCGAGACCCACGGAGGCCCTACTCCCCCGGTGCCAGCCGCACCGGCACGCGGATCGGCGCGTCGGGCGAGGCTGTCGGCGGTCCGGCAACTTCTCGCTTGCCGAAGACGTCCTCGATGCGGAGGTAGTCGAAGTCCTCGTAGACGCCCCGCGTGAAGGTCCACTCCGCCACGAAGCGCCCCACCGAGCCGATGAAGCCGAAGCCGTTCTCGACGTTGGAGAACGTGCCGGGCTGAGCCAGAACGTCCGGGTCGAAGGCGCCGCCGGGCGGGACGAAGGCGTTGTCCAGCGCGGTCAACTGCGCCGCCACGTTGAGCAGCGGCACCTCGCGCACGGCCACGAGCGTGTCCAGCGTGAGGCGGTCCTCGCGCAGGTCCAGCGTGGCCTCCCAGCCGCCGCCGCTGGCCTCGTTGCGCGGCGCGTACGGGAGCTGGACGTCCGTGAAGTCGGCGCCCTCGGCCGTCAGGAACCGGTACCACACGTCGATCGCGTACGGCTCCTGGTCGATGCCTTCCCACACCACGCGCTGCGTGCCTCGGGCCACCGCGCCGCCCACGCCACCGGTCACCTCGGCCGGAAAGACCGTCACCGCCGTCGGCAGGACAGGGGCCGTCGTCTCAGCGCTCGTCACCAGGTCCAGCTCCGGGCTGCTCACCTCGATGCGGTAGGTGCGCTCCGGGCGGATGCGCAGCGGCTCGTAAAAGACGAGGGCGCGCGTGCCGTCCGCGAACGTGAGGAGCGAGTCCTCCCAGGTGCGCTGCTCGCCCGAGACCAGGTCCGTCGAGACGAGCGTGATGTTTTGCTGTTGCTCGTCGGTGGGCAGCAGCCTCGGGCGGATGGGGACGACGCGGACGAACTGCGTGTCGCGGTTCATGTCCAGCGTGCCGAAGAGCGTGAAGTTGCGGTTGCTCTCCAGGATGGGGTCGACGGTGTCCTCGCAGGCGCTGAGGAGCAGGACGGCCCCCAGCAGGGCGACGACGGGAAGGAGCGACGAGGTGCAGAAACGAGGCATCGGCGGGGCAGCGAAGTAAACCGGAAAGGGGCGATGGGGAGGCGACGCGGCGCTAGTTGAACGACAGCTTCAGGCCGACGGACGGTAGCAGCGGCAGCTGGTCGAGGCGGCGCAGCGTGAACAGGTCGATGTAGAACAGGTTGCT
>JAAAOL010000273.1 GCA_009908885.1 Bacteroidota bacterium
TCACGCACCACGCAACACGGACCACGCACCACGACAGGCGACACCAGGATCCGGACATCAACACTCTGAATCAGTATGACACGCTAAACGCGTACCCGACGCGTCTCTACGCTGGAATCCGCATACGAAATCGGCATTAGGCCTGCGCTGCCGCTGGTGGAACTGGAAGACGGAGCGTGAACGTGCTGCCCTCGCCGGGCGTGCTCGTCGCCGTGAGGTCGCCGCCGTGCGCGCGGGCGATGGCGCGGGCGATGGGTAGTCCCAGACCGGTGCCCGACGTGCGGCGCGTGCGGGCGTCTTGCCCCCGGTAGTAGCGGTCGAAGACGTGCGCCTGCGTCTCCGCGTCCATGCCCGACCCCGTGTCCTCCACCTCGACGCGCACGTGGTTGTCCTGCACGCGGGCGCGCACCTCCACCGTGCCGCCAGCGGGCGTGTGGCGGCGGGCGTTAGTGAGGAGGTTATCGAGGGCACGCAGCAGCCGCACCCCGTCGCCGTCGATGATGGGCAAATCGGGCGGCAGGTCGACTACGAACGCAACGTCCGCCTCCTGAAAGGCAGACCGATGGGCGCGGGCAGCGTCGGCCAGCAGCTCACCCAGCGGAATCGGCTCCCGGCGGAGCGGCGCCTCGGCGCTGTCGAGCAGGCTGAGTTCGAAGAGGTCGCCGACGAGGTCGTTGAGGTACTGCCCCTGCCGCTCGGCGGTGGCGAGGGCCTGCCGCGCCGCCTCGGCCTCGCCCGCGTCCAGGTGGCGCTGCGCCTCTTCCAGGTAGCCCAGCTGGGCCGCCAGCGGCGTGCGCAGGTCGTGCCCCACGTTGGCGATCAGTTCGCGCCGCAGCGCATCCGTCTGCCGCAGCCGCTCGATGCTGTCCTCCACGGCCGCCGCCATCTGATTGATGGATCGCGCCAGCCGCCCCAGTTCGTTGGTGCTGCGCGCCTCGATCCGCGCGTCGTACTCGCCCGCCTCGATCCGCTCCACCTGCCGCGTCATGCGCCGCAGCGGACGCACGAGCCGCCCCGTAAAGAAGGCGCCCAGCAGCAGCGCGATGACGACGGCCAGCCCCGCCACGGCGAACAGCGCCCGCTGGTAGGCCGCGCGCGTCCCGGCCAGCTCCCGATCGATGGAGGCCGCCAACGGCTGGACCAGCAGCCCGCCCGCCAGAAACCCGTTGCGGTCGTAGACTGGCGCCAGGCCCCAGGTTCCGGCAGGCGCGTCGTCGTCGAGTTGGATGAGCACGTCGCCGTCCAGCAGGCGGGCGCCGAGGCTGTCAGGACGCACTCGGGCCGTGTCCTGGGGCACCGGGGCGTCGAAGGCGTCGGGGTCCGGCGGGATCGTCTGGATCGGGTGCCCGTCCGCGTCGAGCAGGTGCACCGGGTCGGGGAACCGCGCGGCCAGGTCGAGGCGCAGTGGCAGCGGCAGATCGGCGAGGCCGCCCTCGGCCAGCGGGGCGCGCTGCTCCACCTCCTCGGCGAGGCCGTCCAGCCGGAGCCGCAGGCTGTTGGCTGCGAGGTCGAGGCTGCGGTCGTGGGCGAACCAGGCCGCCAGCCCTACCGCCAGCAGGCCCGTCACCACCTGCACGCCGACGAGGATGCCCGCGACGGGCCAGAAGACGCTACGGCGACGGTCCATGTGATCGTTCTCCGAGGCGATGGCTGTTGGGCGTGATGACCTGTTACCGGATGGCAGCACATCGAAGATAGCGCATGGCATTCTTCGGGTGTGCTATGGGATCCGCAACGAAGTCAATCAGATCATCGCTCCCGCTATCCTCCATCTTCCACCCTCTATCCTCTCTCCACGTTGAGTCCTCGTCAGCTTCCCCTCCTCGCACCGTCTGGACGCCATCAGGAGCCGACACCGACCGTTCAGGCCTCCGGCTCCGACGCGAACTTGTAGCCCACGCCCCAGACGGTCCGCACGTAGCGCGGGTTGCCGGGATCGTCCTCGATCTTGGCCCGCAGGCGCTGCACGTGGCTGTCGATGGTGCGGTCGTAGCCCTCGTACTGAATGTCCCACACCTTGTCCAGCAGTTGCGTGCGGGTGAAGGGACGGTCCGGGTGCTGGGCGAGAAAGACGAGCAGGTCGAACTCGCGCACCGTCAGGTGGAGCGCCTCGTCGTCTTTGCGCACCTCACGGCGCATCGGGTCGATGTGCAAGCCGTCCACGTCGATGGGAGCGTCGGCGTCCTCGGGCCGATCAGCGCGCTCCTCGGTCAGGCGCAGGCGGCGCAGGGCGCTCCGGATGCGGGCGACGAGCTCCTGGAGGCTGAACGGCTTCGTCACGTAGTCGTCGGCGCCGACCTCCAGGCCCACGACGCGGTCCATCTCGCGGGTGCGGGCCGTCAGCATGATGATGTAAAGGAGCGGATGCTCGGCCCGCAGGCGGCGGCACACCTCCAGCCCGTCCAGCTCGGGCAGCATGATGTCGAGCACGACGAGGGACGGCACCTTCGCCTCCACACGGGACAGCGCCTCCGGGCCCGTCGCGGCCGTGTCGACGGTATAGCCCTCGTCCCGCAGACGCCCCACCACGAGGTCGCGCAATTCGTCATCGTCTTCGACGACGAGGAGTCGTGCATCAGCCATGGCAGAGGGATAACTGGTCGTGGGAGGTTCACGAGTTGGTACGAATATAAGAGTCAGCCACTCGCGCGTTGCAGCCGTTGGCACAACCCTATACTTCCGCCATACTTTCGTGACATCCTCCGGGCCGCACGGGCATACCATGAAAGAGCATCAGATTCCATTCTCCCTCTATGCGTCTCGTCGTGCTGACATACATCGTTGTTCTCCTCCTGCTCGGAACCGGGCCGGCGGTGGCCCAGAACGTGCCGACGGCCGACTCATCCGCCCATGCGTTGCTCCGCCAGTGGCATACGGCACAGGCAGAGCGGCTGGACCGGGTAGCGCGCTTTACCGCCGAGGAAGCCGCTGCGTGGACGCTCGACGGACCGTTCGGGATACAGGAGATGGAAGTCACAGCCCACATCACCGGCACGCAGGGCGACTGGGACCGCACCGTGGCCAGCGTCCGCGTCAACGGGCGACCGGTGGCGCCGGAGCGGTGGGAGCGGATGCGTCGACGGCGACAGCACTTCGCAGGGCCGGAGGCTGAGGCGATGACGCGCTCCGTGCTGCAACTGCCGCGGCTGATCCGCTGGATGCGCCCGGCCTCCCGGCCCTCAGAAGAGACGCTGGACGACCGGCCGGTGTGGCGGTTCGACCTCGTCCCCGAACGCCCGCGCAGCGTCATCGAGCGGCTGACGCTGTGGCTCGCGCCCGACGGCCGCCTGCTCCAGAGCCGCGCCTTGCTTCGCCCGCGCCGTCACCCCGCCCCCTTCATCATCACGACGGACTATGCGCGCGTGCAGGGCCTGGACGTCCCGGCCTACCGCCACATCGAAGGGATCGTCCAGCAGCGCCGCCGCGAGCGCACCTTCTCCATGCTGTTCGACTATACGGCGACGTACGCCGAGCACGCCCTCACGTTTGCCGACGACGACTGACGGCGGAACCTGGACGGCGCGGTGGTGCATACACGGTCCCATGTCCACCCCGCCCGACCATGCCGATCCGTCCGTCGCCCGCTCGTTCGAGGCCTGCGTCGACTATCTCCGCCAACGCCTGGAGACCTCGCTGCCGGGGACCGAGGCCCAACTCACCATGGCGCCCGTCTACCGGCAGGATCCGTCGATGGCCTCCATCGCAGACAAGGCCTGCCGTGAGGCGGGTGTGCTGGCCCTGGTGTTTCCGGTGGAGGACACGCCGCACCTGCTGCTCACCGTCCGCCGCCCCGACCTGACCGACCATGCCGGGCAGGTGTCGTTTCCCGGCGGGCAGCGCGAGGGCACGGAGACGCTCGAAGAGGCCGCCCTGCGCGAGGCCCACGAAGAGGTCGGCCTGCCGCCGGACGCGGTCCGCGTGCTGGGCGCGCTGACGCCGCTCTACATCCCGCCGTCCAACTTCTGCGTCCACCCGTTCGTCGGCGCCGCCTCCGACCCGCCGCCGCTCAGCCCGCAGGACGCCGAGGTGGCCACCATCCTGCGCGTGCCGCTGGCCCACCTGCTCGCCCCCACGACGCGGCGCGTGGAGCCGTGGACGCTGCGCGGAGAAACCATCGACGTGCCGTTCTACGAGGTCGAGACCCAATCCGTGTGGGGCGCTACCGCCATGATGCTGGCCGAACTGCTGGCGCTCTTCCAGGGTTGAGCGTTTCGGATTGCGGGTTTTGGGTTGCGGGTTGTCCTAACGAACGCGATGCCTCCCTGACCTGACGACCTTCGACCTGACGACCTTCGACCTGACGACCTTCGACCTGACGACCTTCGACCTGACGACCTGAAGCCGCCCCCGGAACGTCACCCGCTCTCCCGCGCCCCCACGCTCCCATCCTCCCCCGCTCCTGCCTTCTGCGCGACTTCGTGGCGGAGCTTGGCGTAGATGGCGCGGAGGCCGCGCGTGCGCTGCATGCCGATCAGCGAATCGATGCCGAGGTCGTGCAGTACGTCCGGCGGCGCATCGAGCACGACCGCCGCGGGCTGCCCGTCGAACGCCTCCAGCAGGATCGACGTGAAGCTCCGGGCCGTCGGGGCCTCGCGGGGCACGTCGGCGTGGAGGTGCACCACCTCGTCGTCATCCACCTCCACCATCAGGAAGACGGGCGACTGGCACTCGTGGACCATGTTCAACCCGCGATCCCGCAGCGGCGCGTATTCTTCGGGCAGCGGCGGCAGCCGCTCGGAGTAATCCAGCAGGATCTCCAGCCGGTCCTGCGGGTCGACGAGCTGAAACTGATCGGCGATCTCGCGAATCGTCATGGGCGCTGATTGGGTTGCTGTTGATAAAAGGACATGGCCGGAGCCTGCGGCCAACGATAGGCACGGGACGCGGGCGTGCCGAGGCGGAAGCGTCTGCGATCCTCCCGTCCTCCCACGCGCCCGCACTCCCATACCTCGTACACGCCGTCAGACGCGCACCTGTTCGGGGTCGCCCTTCTCGATGGGCACGCCCACGAGGTTGCCCCACTCGGTCCAGGAGCCGTCGTAGTTCTTCACCTGGTCGAAGCCGAGCAGGTAGTTCAGCACGAACCAGGTGTGGCTGCTCCGCTCCCCGATGCGGCAATACGCGATGGTGTCAGTGTCGGGGTCGAGGCCTTGCTCTTCCAGGTAGATGGCTTCGAGCTCCTCGCGCGGCTTGAAGGTGCCGTCCTCCTCGGCGGCGCGGCTCCACGGGATGTTGCGCGCGCCCGGGATGTGGCCGCCCCGCATCGCGCCCTCCTGCGGGTAGTCCGGCATGTGCGTCAGCTCGCCCCGGTACTCCTCCGGCGAGCGCACGTCGACGAGCGGCTTGTGCGCCTCCATGTGGTCCAGCACCTCGTCGCGGAAGGCGCGGATCTTGGGATCGGCGTCCTGCGGCGTGTAGTCGGTCGCCGGAAACGAGGGTTTCTCTTTCGTCAGCGGGCGGTCTTCGTCGACCCACTTCTTGCGCCCGCCGTCCATGATGAGGCACTTCTCGTGGCCGAACAGCTTGAAGACCCAGAAGGCGTAGCAGGCCCACCAGTTGTTCTTGTCGCCGTAGAAGACGACGGTCGTGTCGTTCGCGATGCCGCGCTCCTCGCACAGCTCGGCGAACTTGTGCTTGCCCACGTAGTCGCGCACGACCTCGTCCTGCAGGTCGTTGACCCAGTCGATCTTGACGGCGTTGGGGATGTGGCCCGTATCGTAGAGCAGGATGTCCTCGTTGGACTCCACGATGCGGATGTCGTCGGTGTCGTCCAGGTGCTCGGCGACCCACTGGGTGGAGACGAGCACCTCGGGATGTGCATAGTTGGCCATGGTGCGTGTTGGGTTGGGTGAAGAATCTGGTGACGGTCCACAAAAAAACCCTCCGCGGAATGCGACCGGGGAGGGACATGCACAGACAGCCTGATGCGCAGCACGCTAGTGGAAGGCAGCGTGCCGTCCTCTCCCGAGCGCCCCACAACAGGGCGTCGTGCAACAACACGAACACGGAAAAAGGCGCGGCATGAGTCCGTCGGCGCGGTGCGTCAGTAGACGGCGTAGTGTGTATCGTAATAGCGCTGTTCGATACTGACTGCACGGCGTAAAGTTCTACGGTGCAGCCCGGCCGACGCTCCGTTCAACGCGACCTGTGTAGTGACGAGCCTGGGAGCTGAGCAGAGGGCGCTCGTTTTTTGTATAGTACAGGCCGTATCGTCACCGGACGCTCGCCTTCGTGCCACCCCATGCGTAGTATCTCGCTCGTCGCCGTCGTACTCCTACTCCTGGTCGGCCCCGCCCGGACCGCCGGGGCCCAGGGCGCCTCGGATGCGTCACTTTCTGCCGCTGCCGCCTCGCTCCAGGACGTGCGCGGCGTCTACCTCGCCGTGGATGCCGTGGATGCCGATCTGGAGCGCGACGGGCTGTATCGCTCGGCCATCACGGCTACCGCCGAGCGGACGCTGGAGGCGGCGGGCATTCCCGTCCTCTCCCGGGACGAGGTGATGCAGAACCCGCGCCGCCCGCACCTGACCATCACCGTACACTCGCGCCTGACGGGCGCCGGGCTGCACGCCTATCACCTGACGATGACGTTCCGGCAGACCGTCGGCCTGCTGCACGCCCCGGACACGCACCTCCCCGCGGTCACCTGGACGGCCCCCCCACGCACCGGCGCCGTCGCCCGCGACCAGGTGGAATGGCTCAACGACGACCTCCAGGCCATGCTCGACGCGTTCGTCACAGCGTACCAGGCGGCGAATACGGACTGAGCGCGAGGTTGGCAGGTCTCAGGTTTCAGGTTTCAAGCCGGCAGGTCGCAGGTCGAATACAGCACCGACGATAGACCTTTTGCCCTTCCGACCTGCAACCTTCAAACCTCCAGACCTGAGACCACCGTCCCGCCTACTCCAGATACTGCCGTAGATAGGCCACAACTGCGTCTGGCCCGGTGAGGCGGTAGCGGGCGCGGGTCTCGCCGTCGCCCACTTTGACCGTGACGGCGTCATCGTCCATGGCGGCCAGCGCGCGGAAGGCGTCTTCGTCGGTCACGTCGTCGCCCAGGTAGACGGGCGTGCGGTCCGGGTGCTCGCGGGCGATCTCGGTGACGGCGGCGCCCTTGTCGAGGCCGTCGGGGCGGAGTTCCACCACGTCTTTGCCCCAGATGGCATCCAGCACGTCCGGCGCCTCCACCACCCAGTCGCGCAGGCGTTCGCGTACGCGTTGCTTGTCGGCGGCCTGGCGGTAGTGCACGGCGAAGGTGTGCTCCTTGTCCTCTACCCAGACGCCGTCCAGGTCCGGCACCGTCTCGCGCATCTGGCGCAGCGCCGCCACCATGTCCTCCGTCAGGCGGCTCTGGGCCGTCCCGCCGACCGTGCCGTCCTGCGCCCCATGGAGCCCGATGGCCTGCAGGTTCAGGTCCGGCAGAAACGGGCCGAGGTCACGCAGATGCCGCCCGGTGACGATCCAGACGGGATAGCGGGCCTCTAGCTGCTGGAGCAACGTCGGCGCCTCCGGGTGCGGGAAGGCCTCGCTGGGCTCATCCACGATGGGCGCCAGCGTGCCGTCGTAATCCAGAAAAAAGAGCGGGCGCGGGGCGACGGGCGGGGGCGAGTCAGGCATCGGAGGGACGTCCAGAGACGAGCGAAAGGCAGCGAGAAGGGCGCGTCGCGGCTAGGCCCGGGCTTGCGCCGTCTCGCGCGTGGCCATCATCGCCTTCAGAAAGCCCTCGGCCCAGACGTGCACGTCGAGCTTCTTGACGCGCTCCTTGAGCCGGTCGAGCCGTTCGCGCCGCTCATCGACGCCCATCTCCAGGGCCTCCTTGATCTTCTCCGCAAGACGGGGCAGGTCGTACGGGTTGACGTGCAGCGCCTCGGGAAGGAGATAGGCCGCGCCGGTCAGCTCGGACAGCAGCAGGACGCCGCGCTCGTTGGCCACCACGAACTCCTGCGTGACGAGGTTCATGCCGTCGCGCAGCGGCGTGATGAGGGCCACGTCGGCGGCCCGGTAGAAGGCGCACAGCTCGCGCTGCGTGTACGTGCGGTAGCGATAGTGGACCGGCACCCAGTTGTCCGAGGCGAAGGCGCCGTTGATGCGGCCCACGGCCTCGTCCACCTCGCGCTTGATCTGCTGATAGGACTCGACCTCCGTCCGGCTGGGCGTGGCGATCTGAAAGAGGGCGACGCGCCCGTGATACTCGGGGTTGTCCTGCAGGAAGCGCTCGAAGGCCTGGAGGCGCGTGAGGATGCCTTTCGTGTAGTCCAGCCGGTCGATCCCGACGATCAGACTCTCGGTGCCGATGTCGTCCCGGATCTCCTCGGCCTTGCGCTTCACGTCGGGCGCGGCCGACATCGTCTCGAAGCGCTCCACCTCGACGCCGATGGGATGCGACGCGACGCGCACCTCGCGGCCCTGCCAGTGGACGACGTTGCCCTCCACCTCCGCGCCCAGCAGCACGCGGGCGCTCTCCAGGAAGTTTTCCACGTACTCGTCCACGTGCAGGCCGATATGGTCGCAGCCGAGCATGCCCTTCAGCAGCTCGCGCGACCACGGCAGGATGCGGAAGACCTCCATGGCGGGCCACGGGATGTGCCAGAACTGCCCGATGGTGGCGTCCGGCTCTTCATCGCGGATGTACTGCGGCGCCAGCATCAGGTGGTAGTCTTGCACCCACACGAGGTCGTCGTCCTGGTACTCATCGACCACCGCCTCGGCGAAGCGCCGGTTGACGTCCCGGTAGTCCTCCATATAGACCGGGTCCAGCTCGATGTTGTGCATCATGTAGTGCGACACGGGCCAGAGGACGCGGTTGGCCATGCCGTAGTAGTAGTGGTCCAGTTCTTCCTGGGCCAGCGGGACGCGGCGCACGAAGAAGTCAGGGTCCTCGGCCGGGTACGGCTGCCGCTCGGGGAGATCCGGGTCTTCGCCCATCGACACCCACACGCCGCCGCGCTGCTGGAGCACGGGCATGAGTGCGGTCGAGAGGCCCCCGATGGAGGCCGACCAACCGTCGTCGGTCTTTCGAATGGGGGCGCGATTGGCTGCAACGAGAAGTCGCACAGGGAAAAGCGATGCTGTGAGTAGGAATCGAGGGAGCCCGCCGCCACGCGCGCGGACTGGCGC
>JAAAOL010000382.1 GCA_009908885.1 Bacteroidota bacterium
GCACCGACGCCCGCGTCGATTTCATCGTGGAGCAGGCTGAGTCGATGAGCTTCGATGGCCTCTACGGGGCGTTTGCCTCGGGCCGCAGCGGCTGCGCGTTGTTGCTGGGCAAGCCGTTCGCCGTGCCGCCCTGCCTGGACGCGATTCAGGCAGCCTACGCCGAGCGCTTCGAGACGCCCGTGGAGACGATGCTGCTCTGACGCCTGGGCCCTTCATCGCGACCGCGCGTTTTGTATACTGTGCCCCGCGCCGCCGTGCGGGGGCTCCAGGCCGAGCTCCCTGACTACGGCGGCCGCGCCGTCCTCTCGTTTTTCTTCTACCTCGACGTTTCTCCGATGGCATTTGATATGAAGGAAGTCAACGAGCGCATCGCGCGTGACAGTGCGTTCGTCGACGACTTGCTGGACGAAATCGGGCGCGCGGTCGTCGGCCAGCGCTACATGATCGAGCGCCTCCTGATCGGGCTGCTCGCCGCGGGGCACGTCCTGCTCGAAGGCGTGCCGGGCCTGGCCAAGACGCTCACCGTCAGCTCGCTGGCGGGCGCCATCGGGACGGACTTCCAGCGCATCCAGTTCACGCCCGACCTGCTGCCCGCCGACCTGCTCGGCACGCTCGTCTTCAACCAGCAGCAGGGCAGCTTCACCATCAAGAAGGGCCCCATCTTCGCCAACATCATCCTGGCCGACGAGATCAACCGCGCCCCGGCCAAGGTGCAGAGCGCGCTGCTGGAGAGCATGCAGGAGCGGCAGGTGACCATCGGCGAGACGACGTTTCCGCTGGAGGAGCCGTTTCTGGTCCTCGCCACGCAGAACCCTATCGAGCAGGAGGGCACCTATCCGCTGCCCGAGGCGCAGGTGGACCGCTTCATGATGAAGATCAAGGTGGGCTACCCGACGCGCAACGAGGAGCTGGAGATCATGCGCCGCATGGCCCGCACCGGCGAGAACGTGACGATCCGCCCCGTCGTCACGCCTGCCCAGATCCTGGACGCCCGGGCCGTGCTGAACGACCTGTACATCGACGAGCGGGTGGAGCAGTACATCGTGGACCTCGTCATGGCTACCCGTGAGCCCGCCCGCTACCGCCTGGCCGATGCCGTGCCGCTCGTGGCCTTCGGGGCCTCGCCGCGCGCCACCATCAACCTCAACCTGGCCGCCCGCGCCCACGCCTTTCTGGAGCACCGGGCCTACGTCACGCCCGAGGACGTGCGCTCCATCGCCGTGGACGTCCTGCGCCACCGCATCGCCATCACCTACGAGGCCGAGGCGGAGGAAGTCACCAGCGAAGACATCATCCAGCGCGTCCTGGACACCGTCGAAGTCCCCTGAGCCGATATCCGATTTTGGATTTTCGATTTTCGGTTTTGGATTGGGGGGCTTGGTAGCAGCGCCCGCTGATTCTCGCCCTTCGCCAATCGCCAATCGCCCTTCGCCACTCCCGCGATGCCGCACCAGAAAAAGACGTTTCGGAAGGAGTCGATCACCGTGCCGTTCATGGTGAAGCAGCTGCGTACGGCCGTCGGGGTGGAGGTCGAGGAGGTCAACGACGTGGACCCGTCCCAGCACAAGGTGATCGAGAGCAACCTGCACCGGCCCGGGCTGGCGCTGGCGGGCTACGTGGAGCTGTTCACCTACCAGCGCGTCCAGATCCTGGGCAATACGGAGAACCAGTTCCTGCGCGACCTTCCCGCGGAAAAGCAGCGCGAAGCGTTCGGGCATCTCGTGCAGTTTCCGATGCCGTGCATCTTTCTCACCGACAGCAACCGGCTCGGCGACGACCTCGTCGCCATGGCGACCGAGGCGGAGATTCCCGTCTACCGCACGGCCGTCCCGTCCACGCAGTTCATGGCGCTGCTGCGCGACTTTCTGTACGACCAGTTCGCCCCGCAGCAGACGCTCCACGGCTCGCTGGTGGACGTCTACGGCATCGGTCTGATGCTGACGGGCAAGTCAGGCATCGGCAAGAGTGAGGTGGCGCTCGACCTGGTGGAGCGCGGCCATCGCCTCGTGGCGGACGACGTGGTGATCGTCACCAAGAAGGAAGAGCAAGTGCTGATGGGCTCTGGCACGGACCTCGTGCAGCACTTCATGGAGATCCGCGGGCTCGGCCTGTTGGACGTGCGGGCCATGTTCGGCATCCGCGCGATCCGCTTTCAGAAGCGCGTCGAGGTCATCGTGCGGATGGAACTGTGGGATTCGGATGAGGAGTACACCCGCCTCGGCATGGTGGACTCGCACGAGACGGTCCTCGGCGTGAAGCTGCCGGTGGTGAAGGTGCCGATTACGCCGGGCAAGAACATCACGGTCATCTGCGAGGTCATCGCCATGACGCACCTGCTGCGGCACTACGGCTACGATCCGGCCGAGGTCTTCTCCGAGCGGCTGGCGCAGCGCATCCGGGAGAAGGGGTCGCGCGTCCCGTCGCGCGGCACGGAGTACTTCGAGCACGATTACGAGTAAAACCGTTTGACTTGGCACTGTCGGGTCGATCGGCACACTGCACGGCGCGTGATGGGAGGTCGCCATCAGCAAGGGAAACGACGCATCGACGAAGCGAGGAACGGACGCGGACTCCAGGCCATCACGACGTTCATTCCGTATAACGCGGCATCCCGAGGGCTTACATTTCATCCGCCACGCGCCGATACCATACCCATGCGTGGCCACTCACCGAGGTCTCCGCGCGGCGCTGCATCGCCCTTCGACCGATTTACGGTGAAATTTATTGGTGAATTCGAACCCAATGGCCCCCTGCCGATGTTGACAATACGTCGTATTGCAGCCTATATTCTTCGCTGCTTTGCTAGGACAACGGTCTACCCCGCCATGGCAGCAGCCACGTGCATCCCACCCGGCTCGACGTGTCTGCCCCCGCTACTCGCCCGGGCGCTTCCTGAGCGTCCCCGCACGTTGCCAGTCCGCGTGGCGTCGTCCTGAGCCACCTCCCGCATGCTGACTCACCCCCCGCTGTATGCCCAACAATAAATACTACTACTACGACCACGAGCTGTGTTCTTTCGTCGAGGTGTCGCCCAAGCGCGGGCAGACCTACCTGCGGCGGATTCTCATCGGCGTGGTCGCGTTTCTGTTGGCCGGGGGAGGACTGCTGGGGCTGAACGCGTTCGTCGGGACGCCCGAGGAGCTGGCGCTGCAGGCCGAGAACCGCGCCCTTCGGCAGCAACTCGACGCTACGCAGGAGCGCATCGACCACCTCGCCACCGAGCTCGACGTGCTCAGCACCGCTGATCAGGAACTCTACCGGACGCTCCTCGGCGCCGATCCCATCTCCAGCGACGTGCGGCAGGTCGGCGTGGGTGGTGCGGACCGCTACGAGGCGTTCGATCGCTTCAGCACCTCGACGGCGAAGCTCCTCCGCACGACGACGCAGCAACTGGACGAGCTGGAGCGGCGCGTGAGCCTGCAGAATGAGAGCTACCGCGAGCTGAGCCGCCTCGCCGAGACGCACAATGAGGCCCTCACCCAGCTGCCGGCCCTGCTGCCGACCGACGGAGAGCTGGTGTCGGGCTTCGGCATGCGCTACCACCCCATCCTGCGCATCAAGCGCATGCACAAGGGCGTCGACTTCTCGGCGCAGACCGGCACGCCCATCTTCGCCACCGGCGACGGCGTCGTCGAGTTCGCCGGGCGCGGCTCGGGGTACGGTAAGCACGTCATCATCAGGCATGCAAAGGCAGGCTACAAGACGCTCTACGCTCACCTCTCCGACATCGACGGCAGCGTCCGCGAAGGGCGGTCCGTCCACCGTGGTCAGCAGATCGGGCGCAGCGGCAACACCGGGCTCTCGAAGGCGCCGCACCTGCACTACGAGGTGCGCAACCTGGACGACAAAGCGGTGAATCCGATCTATTTCTTCGCACCCAGCGTGACCCCGCAGGAGTACCGCACCATGCTGGAGGTCGCCGAGCGCGACGGCATGTCGCTCGACTAGCGGGCCCATGCGGCCCGCATGGCATCGCTTCTCGACACGTCAGTGCGGCCGACGGGGCAACGCACGGGAACGCGCCGGTCCTTGCATTTGACGGCGCTGCGTCCTATCGTGCCCGCATCAAATCGTCCGCCCTGCTGCCCCGTCTACTCGACGACGTCCCCCTATGTACTGGTCGCTTCGTCTCGCCTCTCACCTTGAAGATGCTCCCTGGCCTGCCACGCAGGAGGAATTGATCGACTACGCAGAGCGCACCGGCGCCCCTGTGGAGGTCGTCGAGAACCTGCGTGCCCTCGAAGACGATGGGGAGCCGTATGAAAGTATCGAGGAGATATGGCCGGACTACCCCTCGGGCGACGAAGATTTTTATTACATCGACGAGTAGCGCGCCTGGGGTCCGTCCGGCTTACGGACCTCGGCGTCGCTCCCGGTGAGCCGGCCCGTCCATCGCCGCCCATCCCGTCTCGTCGTCTGACGCACGCGCTTCGTTGCGTGCGTTTGCTGTGTGTAGCCAGTCTCTGTCTCCTTGCGCTGCACTCCTCCGCCTTCGGCCAGTCCGCCGGGGACGCGTCGCCAGCGGTGCCCATCGTGGAGCGGGTGCGCTTCGAGGGCAATGACCAGTTCGCCGACGCAACCCTCCGCGCTCAGGTGCGGAGCCGTGCCAACCGGCGCTTCCTCAGCATTCCCGGATTTACCTGGTGGCGCTGGCTGCACCGGATCGGGGCGTCGGGCGCCCTGGGCGGACGCCTGAGCCGGGGCTTTCTCTCCCTCGGAGAGCCGCCCGCCCGGCTGGATACGTCGCTCGTGGCGGCTGACGTGGAGCGGTTGCGCCTGTACTACCAACAAGAGGGCTTTCGCGAAGCTGCTGTCGCGGCCCGCATCGACACGCTGCGCCGGGACGACCGTGTGCGGGTGACGTTCGCCGTGGCGCCGGGGCCGCCGACCTACGTCCGCCGGATGGCCTATGAAGGGCTGTCCGGGCTGGAGAGGGCGCAGCAGCGTCGCCTGGCCCGCGCCTCGCTGCTGCCGCCGGAGCGCCTCGACCCGGACCAGCCGCTCCAGTTTCGGGTGCGCGACCAGCGGTTTTCGGAGCCGCTGCTCCTGGCCGAGCGCCGCCGCGTGCTCACGTTCCTGCGCAAAGCGGGCTATGCCGCCGTCGCCCGTGACTCGGTGCGCGCGCTCGTCTCGCCCCAGTCGCCCGATTCGTTCGACGTGACGTTTCGCGTGCGGCCCGGGCCCCGCTACCGGTTCGGCGACGTGGCGTACGAGATCACGGGGCCGGAGGACGCCGCCGCGCCCCGGGGCGATACGCTCGCGCTCCCGTCGGCGGACGGCGTCGCGACCTGGACGGCTACGGGGGAAAGCCGCCTGCGCGGGGGCCTGCTGCGCCGCGCCCTGCGCTTCCAGCCGGGGGCGTGGTACGACCAGTCCGCCGTGCGCGCCACCAAACGCCGCCTGGAGGCGACGGGCGTCTTCTCGTTTTCAGACATCACGCCGCTGCCGTCCGACAGCGCCGTCTCGACAGACAGCGTACCGCGCCTGCCGCACCGGATCACCCTCCGCACGCGCGAGCGCCACCAGATCCGCCTGGAGACGTTCATGCTGCAGCGGAGTGTCGTCCTCGCCGGGTCGGACAGCGAACTGGGCACCGGCATCGGGGGGACGTACACGAACGCCAACCTGCTGGGTGGGGGGGAGACGTTCACCCTGCGCGCCTCCGGCTCGCTCTCGGCCAACCTGGACTCGACCCTCTTCAACGCCGCCCAGGCCGAGGTATCCACCTCGCTCGCCCTGCCCTACCTCATCGGCCCCTTCGGACGGCTGGATCGGCGGCTGCGCCTCTACCAGTCGCGCACGCGGCTGTCGCTCAGCCTGCTGACGGCGCGGCGCGATGCGCTCGGCCTCATCATCCGGGGGCGGGGCGGGGCCCGCGTCCGCCTGGAGCTACAGCACACGCCGTCGCTCGCCTCGCTGGTGGATCTGCTGGACCTCAACCTCAGCAATCCGGACACGACGGCCAACTTTGAGGAGAACTTCCTGGGCACCCTCGCCGGTGGGGGCGACACGCTGTCGGTGACGGAGCAGGTGCAGCGGGCGCA
Source organism: Bacteroidota bacterium (assembly GCA_009908885.1). Lineage (GTDB taxonomy): Bacteria > Bacteroidota > Rhodothermia > Rhodothermales > JAAAOL01 > JAAAOL01. The sequence continues at coordinate 6,045 of JAAAOL010000382.1, forward strand.
GATTCTGGAGGACTACACCCAGCCGCAGATCAACAACGCGCTGCGCTACACACTGCGGTCGACTACGGCCAACCCGCTCCGCCGCGAGCGGGGCCACAGCTACGAGGGCGCCATCGAGGTGGGAGGCAACCTGCCCTATCTGCTGGATCGGCTGGTCTTCTCGCCGGACTCCGTGGCGGGAGCCATCCCGGGGCTGCCTTTCTTCGGCGGGCAGCAGGCCGAGGATGACCTGATCTACCGTCAGTACGTGCGCGCCATCGTGGACCTGCGGCGGTATCGCCCGCTCACCCGCGCCACCGTCTTCGCCTGGAAAGCCATCGGAGGGGTCGGGCATCCCCTCGGGCAGGCCACGGTGCTGCCCTTCGACCGGCGCTTTTACAGCGGCGGGGCGACCAGCGTGCGCGGGTGGCGGCTGCGGGAGCTGGGGCCGGGCGGGGCGAGCTTCGGCGCGGGCGGCGACGGCACCAACTTCCTCGGGGGCGACGTCAAGCTGGAGGCCAGCGCCGAGCTGCGCAGTACGATGCTGCGCAACGTGCTGGCGGCGAACTGGATCGGCGTGCTCTTCGCCGACGCGGGCAACGTCTGGTTCGGCCCGCGCAACCCGGGTTTCGCCCAGGAGGACAGCGACGCGCCGACCGGCACCTTCGCCGTCGACTCCTTTCTGGGCGATCTGGGCGTCGGGACGGGCTTTGGCCTGCGCCTCGCGTGGGACTACCTGATCGTGCGCTTCGATCTGGCGTACCGCGTCTTCGACCCGCAGGAGCGCGGCCTTCCGCTGCCGCAAGGATTCCGTCAGCCCGTGCTGCACTTCGGCATCGGCCACGCGTTCTGACCGGTCGTCCTGTATGTCGATGTCCCCATTCACTTGCGAACGAGCGTCCGGTCGTTCATACTGTTGCCTGGCGCAATGACGCCCTCGCGGTCGTTGCCTCACAAGATCGGCCACCGTCGTCCCACGAGCACATGTCCACCTTCGCTTCCATCGCGCGCACGGTACGGCGCGGCTATCGGTACGTCTTTCGTCGGCAGGACGATGATCGTCTGGAAGGCGTCGTCGACACGCTGGCGCAGGTGTCACTCTTCCGGACGTGCGGGCGCAGCGTCCTCCGCGACGTCGCGGCGGTGATGCATCAGCGCACCTACCGGCGGGACGAATATCTGTACTACGAGGACGACCCGGGCCTCGGCATGTACGTCGTGCAGCGGGGGCGCGTGCGGCTGCTGAAGGAGACCGAGGACGAGGTGGTGGAGCTGAGGCAGGTGGCCGAGCACGCGTTCTGCGGAGAGCTGTCGCTGCTGGGTGACCACCGACGGATGGAGTCGGCGCAGGCGCTCACCGAGACGACGGTGCTGGGCTTCTTCCGGCCCGACCTGAAGGTGCTGCTCAAGCGCAATCCGCAGGCCGGGGCCGAGGTCGTGCTGGCGCTGGGGCGGATGCTGGCGGCACGCGAGGTCGCGCTCGTCCGGCGCCTGGCCGGAGAAGTCGGCCCGATGGAGGCGCTGCGCTGGGTCGAGTCCCCCGCCGAGGACGCGACGGATCGTCGGTGAAATGCCGGTGGGTTCGGCGTGGAAGAGGAACCGCCGGGCGACCCGCTCCTTCGATCACTGGTCCTCGTTCGTTTCCCCACTGCTCCCCCCGATACCATGCCCGTGACCAACCCGAACAAGATCAAGCGTGGCACTACGCTCGAACTCACCGTCGAGAAGTTCGCCGACAAGGGCAAGGGCCTGGCCCGCGTGGACGGCTACGTCGTCTTCGTCGTGGAGGGCGTCCCGGGCGACCGGGTGCGAGCCAAGGTGTTCCGGCGCCGCAAGAGCTTCGCCGAGGCGCGCATCGTGGACGTGCTGGAGGCGAGCTCGCTGCGCACCGAGCCGCGCTGTGCCTACTTCAGCACCTGCGGCGGCTGCAAGTGGCAGCATGTGGACTACGCGGCCCAGCTGGAGGCCAAGCAGCAGAGCGTCGAGGAAGCGCTCATCCACCAGGGCGGCTTCGATGCGGACGCGCTGGACGTGCGCCCGACGATGGGGGCGGAGGCGCCCTACTACTACCGCAACAAGATGGAATTCTCCTTCAGCGCCGACCGCTGGCTGACGCCGGAGGAGATCGCCACGGGCAAGGAGTTCGACACCGACTTCGCCCTCGGGCTGCACGTGCCGGGCAACTTCTTCAAAGTGCTGGACCTGCACGAGTGCCACCTGCAGAGCCGCCTCAGCGCGCGCCTCGTCAACGGCGTCCGCGACTTCGTCAAGGCGCAGGGCTGGGCGCCGTGGGACATCCGCGAGCACGTCGGCTTCCTGCGGCACCTCATCATCCGCCAGGCCGAGCACACGGACGACCTGATGGTCGCGCTCGTCACCAACGGGCACGACGCCGAGCGCATGGAGGCGATGGCCGCCTTCCTCCAGACCGACTTCCCCGAGGTGACCACGTTCGTCAACGTCGTCAACACGGGCGTGTCGCAGACGGCCTTCGGCGAGGCGATGCACACGATCTACGGCCCCGGCGTCATCCATGACTGCATCGGTCCGTACCGGTTCGAGATCGCCCCGAACGCGTTTTTCCAGACCAACACGCGCCAGGCCGAGCGGCTCTACGAGGTGGCCCGCACCTTCGCCGACCTGCAGCCGGACGATCTCGTCTACGACCTGTACTGCGGGGCGGGCACCATCTCGCTCTTCGTGGCCGAGCAGGCCGGGCGCGTCGTCGGCGTCGAGCTGGTCGAGGAGGCGGTCGAGAACGCGCGGACCAACGCGGCCGTCAACGGGGTCGACACCTGCACCTTCGTCGCGGGCGACATGCTGGAGCTGTTCACGCCGTCGTTCGTGGAGCAGCACGGGCGGCCCGACGTGCTCATCACCGACCCGCCCCGCGCCGGGATGCACCCGCAGGTGACCGAGCAGATCGCCGCCCTTCGCCCCGAGCGCATCGTCTACGTCAGCTGCAACCCGCAGAGCCAGGCCAAGGACCTCACGCGCCTGAAGGACTACTACCGGATCGACGCCATCCAGCCCGTCGATCTCTTCCCGCACACGGACCAT
>JAAAOL010000221.1 GCA_009908885.1 Bacteroidota bacterium
AAGCTCATGACCGCCGTCCCGAGCGCGACGAGGCCGAAGTAGAGCGCGAAGAACGAGAGCACGTTGCGCATCACCGCGTCCGGTACCACCTCGGCGTTGAGGCGCACCGGCATGAGCGCCTGCGGATGGACGAGCTGCTTGAGCTCCTTGAACGAGTTTTTGAAGAGCAGCACGTGGCGCACCACCTTGACGCCGCCGCCCGTGGAGCCCGCCATCCCGCCGCAGAAGAACAGCAGGAAGATGACGCCGACGGCGAGCGGCGGCCATAGCTCATAGTCCGCCGTGCCGAAGCCCGTCGTGGTCGTAATGGCCACTGCCTGAAACGCCCCGTACCGCAGCGCCTCCCAGACCGACGCATAGCCTGCGAAGGCGGCGTCCTCGACAGTCTCCAGTTGCGGCAACACCGCCATCGTGGGTTGCCACGTGGCCACCGCGATCAGTACCGTCGCCGTGAAGCAGATGCCCGCGTAGACCCGAAGCTCGGTGTCCTGAAAGACGGTGATCCGCTCGCCGCGCAGCATGCGGAAGTGCAGGGCAAAGTTGACGCCAGCGAGAAACATGAAGAGGGTGATGACCCCGTCGATGTAGGCCGAGCCGTACTGGCCCACCGAGCCGTTCTCGGTCGAGAAGCCGCCCGTCGCCATCGTGGCGAAGGCGTGGTTGACGGCATCGAAGAGATCCATCGCGGGCAGCAGAAGGACCACCTCGGCGGCGGTGATGCCGACATAGATGAGCCAGAGCCGCTTGGCCGTCTCGCGCACGCGCGGCGTCAGCTTGTCGGCCGACGGGCCCGGCACCTCGGCCTTGAAGAGCTGCATACCGCCCACGCCCAGGATCGGCAGGATGGCGAGCGTCAGCACGATGATGCCCATGCCGCCCATCCAGTGCGCGAGGCTGCGCCAGAAGAGGAAGGCGTTCGGAATCTCCTCGATGTTCGGATTGCCCCCGCCGCCCAGGATCGTCGCCCCGGTGGTGGTGAAGCCGCTCATCGTCTCGAAGAAGGCGTCGGTGTAGGACTCCAGCACACCCCCGACGACGAACGGCAGCGCGCCGACGAGCGAAAGGACGAACCACGCCAGGGCGACGATGGCGAAGCCCTCGCGGACCCGCAGATCCTGCTGCGTCCCGCCCAGCCCGCGCCACAACCCGCCGCCGAGGCTCAGCGCCAGCAGCGCCGTCACCCCGAAGCTCCACCACGTCGCCTCGCCGTAGAGCAGCCCCACGACCATCGGCGCCAGCAGCGCCACCCCGACGAAAAACACCAGGGCTCCGAGCGTGCTGACGACGGCCTTGACGTTGAGCACCATGAATCGTGAGTTCTTGGGTGATTGGTTGCTGGTTGGGTGGTTGCTGGTTGGGTGGCTTCGTCAGGCCCATAGGCGATGCTCGTTCTCGACCAGAAACCAAGAACCGGCAAACCAGAAACCAGATCACTTCTTGTCGAAGAACGCCTCGGCCTCCCCGATCTGACGGGGGAGGACGAAGACGATGGCGCGGTCGCCCGGCTCGATATGGGTGTTGCCCGTGGCGATCTCGACGCCGTCGTCCTCGTGCATCACCGCGCTGATGAGCACCCCATCCGGCAGCTTCAATTCTTTGAGCGGCTTGTAGGTGACCGGCGCGCGCGGCGCAGCCTCAATCTCCAGGATCTCAGCGTCCAGGCCGTGGACGGTCTCCACGCTGAGGACGTGCTTGCCCCGCAGAAAGCGCATCACCTCGCGCGCCACGGCCAGCTTCTTGCTCACCGCCGCATCCAGGCCGATGGTCTGACTCAGCGGGATGTAGGCGGCTTTCGAGAGCAGACCCACCGTCTTGCGCACGCCGAGGTGCTTGGCCATGAGGCAGCTCACCAGATTTGACTCCTCGTCGTCCGTGACGGCCACGAACGCATCCATCTCGCCGAGACCTTCGGTCGCCATCAGGTCGATGTCGGTCGCGTCGCCGTGGATGACGAGCACGTCCTTCAACTCCTCAGCCAGCGATTGCGCCTGCTCCCGGCCCGACTCGATCAGCTTGACGCGTCGGTTCTTGTCCTGCCCCAGGTGCTGCGCCACGCGGGCCCCCACCTTGGTGCCGCCGAGGATCATCACGTGGTGCATGCGGCTTTCGCGCTTGCCGAACACCTCGGCCACGGGCGAGAGCTCTTTGGGCCGCGCCATGACGAAGATCTGATCGTTGGCGCGCAGCACCTCGTCGCCGCCGGGCAGGATGGTGCGGATGCCCCGGCTGATGCCCATGATGCGGAACGTGAGGTCCTGGTTGGCGAGGGCCAGCTCGCGCAGCGACTTGCCGATGACGGGTGATTCGCGGTCGATCCGCATGCCGACGAGCTGGAGCCGCCCATCGCAGAACATGAGCACGTCGGTGGCGCTGGCCCGGCGGATGAGGCGCGTCACCTCGGCCGCCGCACTTTCCTCGGGATGGATCAGCAGGTCGATCCCGAAATCGCTGGCCGACAGCACGGACGAGCGGGCCGACAGCTCGTTGGTACGCACGCGAGCGATGGTCGTGGGCACGTCGAGGCGGTCGGCCATCATGCAGGCGATGATGTTGACCTCGTCGATGTTGGTGACGGCGATCAGCATGTCCGCCCGGCGCACGCCGCAGTCGCCCAGCACCTCGGCGGAGGTGCCGCTGCCGAAGATGGTCATCACGTCCAGGCGGTCCTGCACCTCCTTCAGCCGCGCCTGGTCCACGTCCACGACGACCACGTCATGCTGCTCAGCGGCCAGCAGGCGGGCGACGTCGAACCCCACCTCGCCTGCTCCAACGACAATTACGCGCATGGACCGATGTTCGATGTTCGATGGTAGATGTTCGATGGCCGCTGGTCGCGGGAGACCGGCAGCAGGTCGGGCCGATTCGGCATGCGCATGCTGATGCGTTGATGAACCCGCACATCAGCCATCGCACTTCGCCCCTCGACAATCCCTACACCGGCCAGGATTGCTGCGTCCAGGCCTGCTCCCAGAACATCCATTCGTAGCGCGCGCTCGTCACGAACGCCTCGACGGCAGGTGGATGGGTGGCGGGATCCTGCAGGTCGGCGAAGCGCTGGAGGATGCCGAGCAGGGTGTTCGTGTAGTCCACGAATTCCGGGTTGGCGTAGGTGCGGAGCCAGTCGGCGTACGGGTGGTCGTCCGGCAGCGGCGCGAGCGTTTTCTGGAAGTGCTGGCCGAGCGCGGTGTAGAGCCACGGGCACGGCGAAAGCGCGGCGACGGCCTCCAGCCGCGTGCCCCGCTGCGCCATGCTGATCATGTGATCCTGGTAAGCGCGGTTGGTAGGCGTCAGCGTCAGCTGGCGGATGTCGTCGGGCGTGTAGCCAAGGGTTTCACCATAGCCTGCGTGCAGCTCCTGTTCGACGACGACGGCCAGCCGCGCGGCATCGATGAACCAGAGCTTGTCGTCCGGGCGTGGGCAGCGCGTGCTGATGAGCGAACAGGCGTCCGCGAAGGCCTCCAGGTAGCGGGCGTCCTGCATCTGGTAGAAGCGAAAGCGCTCGGCGTCCAGGGTGCCGTCGGCCAGCGCTTCGACGAACGGGTGCTCGAACGAGGCGCCCCAGGCGTCGCCCGCCGCGTCCAGGCAGCGCTGCGCGAACGGCGGGATCTGCACGGTGGGGGCGTCAGCGGACGAGGCCGGTGGGGCGGTGGTCGGTTCAGCCATAGGAGAAAGGAGAGGTCAGAATGGGTGCGGCGTATCGAACCGAAAAGATAGGCGACGTGGTTCCGGCTTTGCAACGCGTTCGTCAAAAGCAAACATGAGCCTTTCGCCGTCTCGTACCTACTCGCCAACCTGCCGCAGGATGTCTTTCTCCAGAGCAGGGGCTATCCAGAATCCAGCCTCTTCCCGCAGGCGCGAAATGACGTCGGACAGTGACGAAATCGTTCCCTGCAGCCGAGCACGCGACAGGATGCCGAGAACCCCCGTCACAGGAATCTCCAGCCGTCGAGCCACCCGCCGTGCTTCTCGTTCATCAAGCAAGACGCACCCAACGTCCATTTCGGTGGCGAGCACCAGCGCCTCGGCTTCGCCCCGATCCAGTTCCCCACGCAGTGCGGTCACGAACGCCGCGTTGTGCACAGGACGCATTTCGAGCCACCCTTCACCAAATGCTTGACGTAGCACTACAGCACCCTTCCAATTCGTATCCAGCCGCAACTCCCGATGCACGGCCTCGGGGACAACCACCTTCCCAAATTGTTGTCGCAGGATATCCAGGTGATCAATGATCGCCAAATTTAGTAGCGGCGATGTATTACTCACCACGGGCGTAGGCAAGGTCATCGGCGAGGTCCTGTTCTCCGTAGTGGCGCGCGATACCGTGATCCGCCAGGCACTGCGCAAAGGCGTGCTTGCTGAGATCAGCGAGTTCACGCGCCTTTCCGAAGGAAAGCAGGTTTTGCGCGTAAAGAGCCACGGCGAGTTCGCGAAGCAGAGCCTCGGACAGCTGATCCTGAGGCAGCCGGATCGCCCCGGCAACGGATTCAGGAATCGTCAAGCGTAGAGATTGGGACTCATCCATCGCAGAGAAGCATGACATTCAGGATCGTCTTGAGAGAATAAACCATGTATGTCGAGACGGGATCCTGATGGCCCTACGCCACCAGCGGCAGGCGCGCCCAGAACGTCGTCCGGATGCCCTTCTCGGTCTCGACACCGATACAGAGCGACCTCAAAGCTCTCGCAACAGATCATTCATCACCGGCTCGGTCTCGTCCACGAACCGATGCGCCTGGGCGAGTAAGGCCTCCGCCTCGTTCGGCGCCACCTCCCTGCCGGTGTAGTCCGCCTCTAGCCGCCGCTCGAAGGCGTGGTGCGCAATCCGTGCCAGCTCTCGGGGCACGAGCCCTTCCTTCACGAACTCCCGGCTGAACAACGTCAACGTTCCACTGTGCGTAGACGGCTCCATACGCCGCAGCAGGAGCAGCGCCACCATCCGATAGTAGATGGCGTAGTACACCCGATTGACAGCATCGCGCGGCAGGCCCGCCTGGATTAGGGTGCGGGCTGCCCGCAAGGCATCGTGCATCTGCGCTTCGCGGGAGGCTGCCAAGGCTCGAACCTTGTCTTTTTCCGTCATGCTGGGACCCCATCCCGGTGGATCGCCGCCACGAGCGGGCTGGCCGAAGCAGGACCGTGCTCGAACGCCTCACGGTCAAACACGAGGGTCGTGATGATCCGGTCTGCATCGAAGCCGACCTCCCAAGCGACATCGCTGATCCATGCTCGGATCGAGGGCGTCACCGAACGGTCGAGCACGACGCACACGTCCAGGTCAGAGTCCCAGCGGGCCTCCCCCCGGGCGCGCGAGCCGAAGGCCCGGATCTCGGCGCCTGGAAAGCGCTCACGGACCTTCTGTGCAAACGTGCTTAGGAGTGATTGATCACGAAATGTCATGATTTTCGGAAGACCCTGCCCGTTGCTTCTGTCGTCCCACACATCGGAGCGTGTAGAACAGAGTACGCCCCCGCTACCGCGAAGATCAACTCTCACCCACCAGCGGCAGGCGCACCCAGAACGTCGTCCCGACGCCCTCTTCGGTCTCGAAGCCGATGGTGCCATCCAGCTCCTCGATGCTCTTGCGGGCGATGGCGAGGCCGAGGCCAGTCCCGCTCGTCTTGGTCGAGAAGTTGGGCTCGAAGATTTTGCCGCGCAGGTCCGCCGGGATGCCGGTGCCGGTGTCCTGCACGGTCGAGCGCACCACGCCCGGCGCGGCGATGTCGCTCCCTGCCTCCACCGAGGTGGTGATGGTGACGCACCCGTCGGGCCTGTCTTCCAGCGCCTGGAGGGCATTTTTGATCAGGTTGATGTAGACGCGCCGCAGCTCCTTGCGGTCGGCCTTGACGACGAGCGGCTCCGGGTGCAGGTCCAGCTCGATCTCCGCCTCGGCCTCGGCCTGCATCAGGTCGGCGGCCTCCTGAATGACGGCGTTGAGGTCGAGGCGTTCGAGCACGCGCGTCGGCATGCGGGCGAACGTGGAGAAGTCGTTCGCGATGCGCGCCAGCGTCTCGATCTGCTCGATGAGGGTCGAGGTGACCCGCTCGAAGAGCGTCTCGAAGCGCCCGTTCGTGGCGCCGCTGCCTGCATCCTGGAAGGCGCGCCGCAGGTGCTGCACGCTCAGCTTCATCGGCGTGAGCGGGTTTTTGATCTCGTGCGCCACCTGCCGCGCCATCTCGCGCCAGGCCAGCTGCCGCTCCTGCTGCGCGAGGCGACGGCGGCTCTCGGCCAGCTGGTGCTGCATCGAGTTGAACGTCTGCACCAGCTCGCCGATCTCGTCGCGCGTGTCCACCGGGAGCGTCTGCTCGAAGTGTCCTTTGGCGACCTCTTCGAGTCCGGCTCGGAGCCGGGCGATGGGCCGCGCCAGGGCGTTGGCCAGCAGCGAGGCGGTCATCATCACGACGAGCACCAGCAGCAGGAGCGCGCCGAACAGGTAGGCCACCGTCCGCGCCCGCTCCTCCTCGATGCGTTCCTGCTCCGGCAGCGTCGGCACCGAGACGACGTACCGGGGCTGCCCCTGCTCGTCCAGCAGCGCGTGATAGCCCGCCGTGTACGCGAAGTTGCCCAGCCGCTCGTCGACGTACGTGAACTGGTAGCCCTCGAAATTGAGCGCCTCGTACGCCGCGATGGGCAGGCGCTCGTCGATCAGGCGCTCTCGGACGAGCTGCGGACGGCTGGACGCGATCAGTTCGGCGTCGCGGTACAGGTTGAGGTCCAGCCCCACGCGGGCCGCGACCGAGTCGATGCTGACGCGGTCGAGCACGCGGTACGGCATCTCGTCGCCCTGCGTCTCCAGCGCCAGCGTCTCCTCCACGTCCTGCAGATGCTGCCGCAGCCAGCTGCGCACGGCGCGCTCGTTCTCCTCGGTGACCACCTGTACGCCCAGGAAGCCGACGGCGGTGACAGCCACCACGCCGACGCCCAGGAACGCGTTGAGCACTTTGTCCCGAAATCGCACGCGCGGCGCGGGGAGCAGGCCTGCTCGGCGTCGGAGCCAGAGCCCGACGAGATAGAAGGGGATGCCGATGAAAAGCCCGGCGACGGTCAGGCGCAGGAGGTAATACAGGTGATCGAACACGCCGATGGCCGAGACGCGCACGGCGACGACCGTCGGCCCGGACACGGCCACGAACGGCAGCCGCGTGGTGGGCTGGTCCAGGCGGCGGTAGTAGGTCAGGTAGCTGCGCTCCTTGACGGTCTCCCGGTTCCACAGCTCGGCCTGCGTGCGCAGCGCCTGCTGCACCGCTTCGTCCAGCCGGTACCGCCCGAAGTCGCGCCCGAAGCCGCGCACGAGCACACCGTCCCGGAATTCGGCCAGCGACAGACTCGCGTACAGTTCGCCGAAGAAGCCCGCGGGCAGCAGCACACGGGGAAACGGCGTCCCGGTGTCGCGCAGCAGCGTCTTGGGCTCGGCACGGGCCATCACCCAGCCGACCTCGCCGATGGGCAAGATGCCCTCGTACTGCAGCCGCTCCGGCTCGCGGCGGCCCGTCACCTGCTCCACCATCGCGCCCACGCTGCCGCTCTCCTGGTACATGCGCTGCAGGATGTCGAACTCCAGCGCGTCGCTCCGGTCCAGCGCCGCCCGGCTCTTGGTCTGGTTGGTCGCGTCGTAGCGCCCGGCGGAGACGCCCTCATCCGTCAAAAAGGTGAGGCTGACGTCGTAGGTGCCGAGCGAGGCCAGCAGCGAGCTCCGCAGCAGCACCGCCGCCATCGAGTCGAGCCGCGCCTGCGCAGGGTCCGAGGGCGCCGCATCCAGCAAGGCCTGCACGCCCGGCTCCAGCCGCACCTCCTCCAGCAGCTGCTCCACGGCGAAGACGACGCGCGGGTCCCGGCCCTCGTCGAACGTCTCGGCCGCATCCACCATCCGCAACTGCCGCTGCGTGGCCATGCCGCTGTAGAAGAGCGGATAGAGCAGCAGGCTGAGCAGGAAGATCGACGGCAGGATGCTGCGCAGGGTGAGCAGGCCGAGCCCCTGCCCGGGCCCACCCCGCCGGGCGAAGCTGACCGCCATCGCCCCGCCGATGACGAGGAGCGCGGCGACCGCTACCCACACGATGACCGGTTGGTCCCCCAGGACGAGATGCACTCCCAGAAGCGGCACGGCGGCGGCGAGGATGCCACCTCCGACGTACACGCTGCGTCGGGAGGGGCCGTAATGCGTCCGGGCCCACAGGACGCCCCAGATCATGCTGACGACCCCGACCAGGGCCGCGATCGTCAGCAGGAGCAGGGCGCAGAAGATGACGAGCACGAGCGGCTCCGGCAGCAGGCCGCTGCGGGCGAAGTAGTCGAGCGTGCTGTCCAGCACGGTGCGGCGCGCCACGGTGGCGAGGCCCACGGCGAGGCTGGCGACGAGCAGCACCACGAGCGCCACGGCACCGAAGAAACGCAGCGACGCTGCCGCCGAGGTGGGAGCGGTCGGACCGTCCGGCATGTGCTTCGGATCGGACGGCGCACGGAATCGGCTCGTCAGCTCCATGAGCACGAAGGCCAGCGCGAGCGCAAAGAGCGCCGTCAGCAGCAGATCGCCCGTGGAGCGGAGCGTGCCCCCGCCGATCGTGGAGGCGAAATGAGTGGGGTCGAACAGGGGCGCGAGGGGCGCTTTGCCGCGCTGCCAGCGACCGGGCACGTCCATGAGCAGGAGCAAGTAGCGCGTGCCGACGAGCGCCAGGATCAGTCCGCCGCCCCAGGCCATGCGGGGACCGAGGTGCTCCAGCCGTCGTCCGGGAACGGCTCGCAGCCCCCACCATGCTCCCATCGACATCCAGACGAGCAGGACGGTCGCCCAGAAGGCCAGCACGTCGTCGTAGCGCGTGCGCAGGCGCTGGACGAGCTGCTCAGGGGCCGGGCGCTCGACGAGTACCTGGCCGAGTACGTCGCCCTGTACGCTGCGCAGCGGACGGGTGGCCCGCAGCGTGTCGGTGACGGCGGTGGTCGCACCGAAGGTCACCCGCAGGGGCAGGTGCACGTCCAGCTCCCAGTCGCGGGCGATGTCGTAGTCCTGGAGGTACTGGTTCTGGACGGGGGCCTCCGCCTTCAGCAGCC
>JAAAOL010000468.1 GCA_009908885.1 Bacteroidota bacterium
GGCGTTCCGCCTGTCTCCGGACCTGGTCGAGACGGAGATCCCGGCCCTTTCGTCCATTTTCAGGGACGTCGTGTTCGAACCCCAGCGGTTGGGGATGCACGAGGCCACCCTGCGCATCTTTGTGAGCGACTCCTTCGTCTCGCAGATCGACGTTCCGCTCTCAGGGACAGGCATCGAGCAGCAGAACCCGATTCTGGACGTCTCTCCGCTCCAGATCGACTTTCCGGACACGGACGTCGGCCAGACGGCCGTAGCGCCAGTGACGATCACCAACCTCGGGAATGCGGACTTGAACGTGACCGACCTGCGCATCGACGGCGGCGATGAGGCGGACTTCGCGGTGCTCGGTGCGACGTCCTTCATCCTGGCGCCCGAGCAGCAGCGCCTCGTGGACGTGCAGTTTGCCCCGACGGCCCGGGGCCTTCGCACGTCGGCGCTCGTGGTGCGCAGCGACGGCGGCAACACCGACGTCCCGCTCTCCGGGCAGGGGCGCGCTCCCGAGGTGGACGTGCCGCTGTCGATCAGCTTCGGCGACGTGCCCGTCGGCGACGCGCAGGCGCGGAGTCTCCTGATCGGCAACCGCGGGGACGCCCCGCTGTCGGTCAGCGACCTGCGCCTTTCGGGCGACGCGGCCTTCAGCATCACGGGAGGGACGCCGGTGCCGATGGTTCCTCCAGGCGGCTCCCACGAGCTTGAGCTTACGTTCGCGCCCGAGGATGCCGGGAGCGCCTCGGGGAGCGTGCTCTTCTCGACGAACGACCCGGACCAGCCGTCGGTCGACGTAACCCTTCAGGGGCAAGGTACCGAAGCCTTGACCCAGTCGACCCAGGCGCTGCGGTTCGGCGACGTGCGCGTCGGCCAGACGGCCACGCTGGACGTGGTGGTCCAGAACACGAGCGGTGCGCCGGTCACGCTGACAGACGTATTCATCGATGGGGCGGCCGACTTCACGGTGTCGCCCGCAGGGGAGCAGATCCTTGGCGGCAACGAGTCGCAGCGGTTCGAGGTGCAGTTTGCGCCCGGCGTCCGCGGCGAGCAAAGCGCGGTGCTGCGCATGCCGACGGATCTCTCGGCGCCGTCCGAGTTGACTGTGGACCTGTCGGGCCGGGGGATCGCGCCGGTGCTCGGGGTCTCGCCCGCGGAGATTGCCTTCGGAACGGTGCCCGTCGGTTTCGCGACCGACCGCGTGCTGACGCTCTCCAACGACGGCGACGTCCCGCTCACCCTCGACGACGTGGTCCTGAGCGGCACCACGGCTCCGTTCGCCTTCGTGGGGGATGCTCCTCCCGGAACGCTGGCGCCGGGCAGCACCGCGGACCTCACCATTCAGTTTATGCCCGCGCAGTCCGGCTCCGCCTCCGCCGAGGTGTTGATCCAGAGCAACGACCCTCAGACGCCCAACCGCTCGGTCCCGTTGTCGGGTACCGGGGCGGCGCTGACCGACGAGACGGCATCCACGACCCCGATCGGTGCGCCCGCGACCGTGCAGCTCTCGGTGCCGGACGGGTTCGATCCGTCCTCCGCCCGCGTGTTTTATCGCCGGGGCGGCGAGCGCGACTATCAGTCGGCCCCCCTGACCGGGACGAGCCCGGCGGCCAAGGCGGCCGCGATCTTCTCAGCCCAGATTCCGGCGGCCTTCGTCACTGAACGCGGGGTGCAGTACTACTATTCGCTGAGCGACGGGGAGCAGACGGTGACGCTCCCGATGCAAAACCCTGCCGCTCAGCCGCGCCAGATCCGCGTGACGTTCGAGGGACTGAATGCGCCCGTATCGTTGCCCGCCGAACAGTACCGGCAGGTCACGATTCCCGTCGAGTTTCCATCAGCCCCGTCGCTCGCAGTCCTCTTCGAAGACGACTTTGGCCCCTACGATCCCGACGTGTGGCGCCTGCTGCGATGGAACGTGAGTGAAGAGCAATATCGCGAAGTCCCCAATCTGGGGGAGCAATACCAGGTGGGCAAAGGCTTCTGGCTGATCGCGGCGGATGCGCAGACGTTCGACGTCGGGGCGGGCCGTTCCGTCGATGCCAGCGCTCCGGTCGCGGTGTCTCTACCGACCGGATGCACCCAGGTCGGCACGCCGTATGCCTTCCCCGTAGCCTGGAGCGACGTCGTGATCGATGGGAATGCCGAGGCCGTGGAAGAGCCCATCGCGCGGGAAGGCACGGAGACGGCCCCGGACGGCACGGAGTGGGTCCCGACGACCGTCCTGCAGCCCTGGACGGGCTACTTCGTCTGCAACCGGGGCAATGCCGCCACCCTGCGCATTCCGCCGCTGGAGGCCAGCTCCGCCGCCAAGGCGCGGGCATCCCAGCCGTTTGCGGAGCGCCTGGCCGCAGAGGGGGCGTTCGTCGTTCAGCTTCGCGCCGAGGTGCCCGCCCGCGGCTGGCGCGACACGCAGAATTTCCTCGTGCTGCAGTCGAGCGAGGCGTCCGCCACGAAGCGCTCCCGGCAGTGGTCGGAGCCGCCCGCGGTCGATCCCGCGTTTGGCCTCAGCATCGTCGAGCAGGATCGCGCCTACCTCGCCACGACGCGCACGGTAGATGCCACCGGGGAGGGGCACTACTGGGACCTCGAACTGCGCGCCGCCCCCGTCCCGGAGGCCCGCCGTCAGCGATGGCCGGTGACGCTCTCCGCCCGTACCGCGGGGGAGCGGCCCGACGGCTACCGGCTGACGCTCCTCGACCGGGACGATGGCCGCGTCGTGGAGCAGGCGGACGGAGCCTGGACGGTCATGCTGGAGGCGGACCGCCCGGTGCGTCGGCTCCGCGTGACGCTGGGTACCGAGGCGTACACCACGCAGGCTACGATGCCCTTCCAGGAGCCGTCGCTGGAGACGGGCTACCCGAACCCCTTCGCCACGGCTACGCGCCTGACCTACCGCGTGCCGGACGCCCGGACGGTGCGCATTCAGGTGTTCGACCTGCTCGGCCGGAAGGTGCGCACCCTGGTGCAAGGTGCCGCTCAGGCCGGCCAACACACCGTCACCTGGGATGGCCGGGATGACGCCGGGCGCCGCGTCGCCAGCGGCACCTATCTGTGCCGGATGCAGGCCGGCGATCACGTCGCCGTACAGTCGATCGTCGTCGCCCGCTGACGCAGCACCGTCCACCACCCTCGACCCGCAGCCCACCAACGCGCACGACCTCATGCACATCTCGAACCACGTAGCCCGCTGGCTCCTGGTGCTTCTCGCCCTGGGGCTGACGGCATGTGCGTCCGTCCGTAGCTCGGAGGACCTGTCCGACTACGACGATGCCCTCCGCGACCTGCGACGCCAGGCGGTGGATCATCCGGAAGATCCGGAGCCCTTCCAGAAGATGGGCATCATCTACATGCGGACGGGGGCGTACTCGCAGGCCAACGAGAACCTGGAAAAGGCCTTCGCCCGGGACCGGGACGATCCCAAGACGCTGTACTACCTCGCCCTGTCGAATGAGAAGCTGAATAAGACCCAGACGGCCCTGCGGCTGTACGGGCAGTACGAGGAGGTGCCGAGCGACTCCCCGTACCGGTCGTTGATGGAGGGGCGGTACGGGTGGCTGACGCGCGAGGTGGCGCGGGAGGAGATGCAGGAGTTGCTGGCGAGCGAGGATACCCTGAGCGCCAACCGCCTCGTGCCGCACGCCGTCGCCGTGTTTCCCCTCACCTTTCAGGGGGACGAGCAGCGCTATGCGCCCATCGGTCGCGGCCTGGCCGAGATGCTCAGCGTGGATCTGTCGAACGTGAAGGGGCTGATCGTCGTCGAGCGCGTCCGTTTGCAAGCCTTGCTCAACGAGTTGGAGTTCGCGCGGAGCGAGTACGTCGACCCCCAGACGGCCCCGCGCGTGGGCATGCTGTTGGCGGCGGGGCGCATCGTCGGGGGCGCCTACGCGGTGCAGGACGAGACGCTACGCATCGATGCCAGCCTCTGGGACACCGAACGGGCCAGCATGCCTGAGTTCGAAGAACAACGCGGCACGCTGCGTAACTACTTCCGCCTGCAGAAGCAACTTGCCTTTGCGTTGCTGGACCAAATGGGCATCGAGCTCACCCAGGAAGAGCGGGAGGAGATCGAATACATCCCGACGGAGAACCTGCAGGCCTTCCTCGCCTACAGCCGTGGGCTCGAACAGGAGGATGTCGGCAATTTCGAGGCGGCGGCCCAGTTCTATCGCGAGGCCAGCCAGCTCGATCCTGAATTTCAGGAGGCCACCGATAAGGCTGAGGCCAGCGATAGCATCGCCGAGGTGGCCGGGACGTTCGGCACCGCTCTGGGCGCTGCCCTCGAGATCGAGCCGCCCATCCAGCCGGTCTCCACCATCGATCCTTTGCTGATTCGCACGCGCAACCTGAACGAAAACATCGGCTCGTTCATCGTCCCTGGACTGGACGACCGCGAGCCCGGCGCGGAGGCCACCGCCAGCGACGCGCCCCTCGGGGGGCTTCCCGATCCGCCGCCGCCCCCGCGCGACAATTGATCGCCACACCTTCTCTGCTGCGCCACGCTCTCCTGCGATATGATGATGTACGCCCGCCACTTGGGAGTTGCCATTCTGCTGCTCGTGCTCGCGGTGCCCTGTGCCTGGGGGCAGCGCAATGACCTGGGCGACCGCTCCGACATCTACCTGTCGAGCCAGCAGCGGCCCGTGGACATCGTCCTGGGATCGGTGTATCAGACCTATACCGACGGCACGGGTGAGGAGGACCTGGAGATCTCGGAGCTGAGCACGCCGGTGGCCCTCTTCGTCCCCGTCGGGCGGAGCCTGGGCCTGAGCGTCCTGGCGAGCTATGCCACGGTCTCGGGGGACGGGCTGGAGACGGTGAGCGGCGTGACCGACGTGAAGCTGGGCGCGAGCTTCTACCAGCGCATCGGAGCGGGAAGTCTCGTGCTGAGCACCGGCGTGAGCGTGCCGGTCGGCGCGACGGAGTTTACGCAAGACGAGTATCCGACGGTCATCGCGCAGAGCCTCCACGTCTACAACTTCCGCGTGCCGGGCTACGGGCAGGGCCTCAGCGTCGCTCCCGGGTTTACCTTTGCCTATCCCATCTCCGAGGGCGTCGTGCTGGGGGTCGGAGCGTCGTATCAGCTGCGGAGCAGCTACCGCCCGACCACCATCCTGGATGCGGACTACCAACCCGGCGATGAGCTTCTGGTCACGGGCGGGTTCGACGTGCGACTCAGCCAGACGCTCAACTTCTCAGCTGACGTGACCTACACCACCTACGACGCCGACACGATTGAGGAGACGGAAGTCTTTAATGCGGGCGACAAGCTGACCGCGACCGGCCAGCTCCTGGGGCGCTTCGGCTTCAACGAGATGCGCCTGCTCGCCCGCTACCGCAGCCCCGACAAGAGCACCATTCCTCCCACGGCGAGCGCTCAGCAGCCACGATCGCTGCAGACGATTCCGACCGAGCTGTTCCTGATGGCGACGTACCGGCAGCAGGTCGCCCGGCGCTTCTCCATCGGTGTGCTCGGGCAGGCCCGCCTCTTCGAAGAGGCCGCCTTCTACGATGCGGTCACGCTGATCGACGTGGGGCTCCTTCCGACGATCGGGTTCTCGGACAGCGTCGCGCTTGAACTGCGTGGCGTCTACACCACGGGCGACATCGAAGGCTTCGAAGCGGGCGGCGGGCTCGCCATTCGGCTCTAAACTCGGCGCATCGGCGTCGACAGCGTCGGCAACCCACGCTGCCGTCCCCCGAGCCGCCTCAAGATGGCGTCGTCGTCGGAACTCCGCCGTGAACGTTCTGGAGGAGCCGGGGTACGATACCTACATTCTCACCGCAGGGCTATTATGCGAGTTCAGCGTGGCGATGTCCGGATAGGCGATGAACCCGGTTGGTAGAGACACCTCGCCGAGGCGTCTTTACCATCGAATGTGCGATGAACATCGTCTTGGCTTATCCCGACATCGCGAAACCGAATCGGTATTTGCCCTGCTCCTGGATGAGGATGTTTTCTTGCGATGGAGCGTGTCATCCCGACTATTGCCATGCGTGCATTACTGGTCATCGACGTACAGAACGATTTTTGTCCCGGGGGCGCGCTTCCCGTTCCAGAGGGCGACGTCGTGGTGCCCGTCATCAACGAGCTGATGGCGGCGTTCGATCACGTCGTCCTGACCCAGGACTGGCATCCGGAGGGGCATCACTCGTTTGCGTCCAGCCATGCGGGCAAGGGGCCGTACGACACGGTCGAGATGGACTACGGCGAGCAAGTCCTCTGGCCCGACCATTGCGTGCAGGGAACGGCAGGAGCCGACTTTCACCCGGACCTGAACACGACGCGGGCAGAACTGATCATCCGCAAGGGCTTCCGCCCGGAGATCGACTCGTATTCAGCCTTCTTCGAGAACGACCAGGAGACGCCCACGGGCCTGACGGGCTATCTCCGCGAGCGGGGCATCGACACGCTCGTCGTCGTCGGGCTGGCCACCGACTTCTGCGTCAAGTGGTCGGCCCTGGATGGTTGTGAGCAGGGCTTTACGGTGCACGTCGTCGAGGACGCGACGCGGGGCATCGACACGAACGGGTCGCTGGCTGCGGCCTGGGACGCGATGCACGAGGCCGGGGTGCAGGTGCTCGAAGCTGAGGACCTTCTTCAGGCCGCATGACGCGGGCTGTTCCGAGACCAACCGGGCAGGAAGTATGGCTCGAAGATATCGCATCGGCATGGTGGTCTGCCTGCTTGGGGCGGCCCTGCTCGGAGGGGCGTGCGAGGGTCCGCCGGGCCGCGTGGTCACGGACCTGACGCTCGAACGGACCGGGTGGGATACGGTGCAGGTGCACGTCGACGTCGTCCGTCACCGTTGGCTGGGCGGCCCCATCGCCGTCGTCCCGGATAGCTCGACGCGCTACATGCTGCTCGATGCGGACTACGACACTTTATCCGCCGGGTCTGACGCCGTCATGCCGGTCCCCGACCGCCGCCTGGCTGATCGGGAGCCGCTCATGGTGGAGGTGTGCAGTACTGTCCGCGGGCGCACCGTCTGTGAGCAGTCCGGCTTTCACGCCTCCCCGAAGCGCATTCGTACGGTCGGCGACATCTCGTATCCGGACGACGAGGCGTTCGAGGAAGGGCGATACAGCGTCCGCTTTACCGTCGAGCGTGAGCAGTTCGACGGGACGGGCTGGGAGCCCATCGATCCTCCCGGGTCGCTCGAAGGCTACGTGCTGGCCTACGTGGTGGATCAGACCGAGCCGCCGGTGAAGGTGCCCCTCCAGCGCACGCGGGGCCGCTTCGACCTGGCCGGGCTCGACGGCTACGATGACTTCAAGTATCACCTGCGCTCCCGCCTGTACGAAGCGCAGGAGGCCCGGGTGCGGTTCGACGTGTATGCCGGATTCTCGGAGCAGACCGCCCGCCGCGTGGCGACGGTGGAGAAACACATCAAACCCAAGACGCCGGAACAGCGCCGGACCGAGGTGGAGCACTTCGCCCGGCAGGCGACGGAGCGGCTCTTCGACGCCCTGGACGTATCGGGCCCCGACGCGCGGGTCTACATCGGCGACTGGCAGTTCGATCCGCGTGCGGACGAATACCGGATCGACCTCGACCTGGAGTGGGGGCGGGGCCTGTTCAGCCGCTCGCACGTGCTGCGGGGCACGATCAGGGTGCAGGAGGACGGAAAGGCGGCCACGTTTCGCATCGTAGAGGGCAACCGTCGGGCGCGTGCTCGGTGGCACCGCTACGTGGACGCCCGTGAACTCGAGTTAGGCCTCCTTGACGTGCCCGCGCCCGCGCCGGACCCGTCCACCGACGCGGATCAGCCGGCGGAACCTCGGGAATCGATGGCCTGGACGTGGTAGGCTGAGCACGCGCAGCCGATCATCCGGAGTGGGGCGTCTCGATCTCGGCGCGCTGATCGGCGGTGGGGGTGACGATCTTGAAATGCACCGGCAGCCGCATGCGGACGCGCACCGGCTCGCCGTTCTGGCGGCCGGGCACGAAGCGCGTCTGGCGCAGGGCACGGACTGCCGACGAGTCGCACAGCGGATGCAGGGACTGCAACACTTCGATTTGCGTGGGGCGCCCGTCTTGCTCGACGACGAAGGACAGGATGAGCCGCCCGTGGACGCCCGCCTCGATGGCCGCCCTCGGGTATTGGATGTTCAGGTAATACGAGCCGATGCCGCCTTCGATCTCGGGCATCTGTTCGGAGAACTCCAGCACCGCGCTGCGCGATTCCATCGCGGCGAGGTCCGGGTCGGGGGGGTCGCTGGCGTCCAGCGCCTCGTCGCCGCCCCCGGCTTCATCCAGGGGGTCTGGTTCGGGCTCGGGAAGGGCCTCGCGATGGGTCGTAGGAATGGCTCCCCCGGAGGCCGCGCTCGACGCCGCCGCGGGGTCGTCCGGCAGCTCGATCAGGTCGATGCGGTACGAGCGGGGCGCGTCATTAAACTGCCAGCCCAGAGCGGGCGTAGCCGGATGGAGCGGAAGGTGGGTCACGCCGAGGAGGATGAGAAGAACTCCCACCAGCGCGAGCTGCACACGGACGACGTAGGTTTGCAGGGACGACCGGAGGGCGGCCCTGAGCGTCTGCGTCGAAATGCGTCCGATCCACGACGACATGCGATCCCTCCGTTGTGTACTCCCCTTTATGTGTGGATGCGCACGGCACTACCCACCGGATGGTGGGCCAGCCCGTATAGCGCCCGAGCGACGACGCATCGGCGGTACCGAGGATGCACGTTCGGACGCGCCGGGGCCGAGCAGAACGCTGAACGAGCGTACATCCGTTCTCTATATAAAACCGCCATTTTGAGAAATATTCAAGCGCGGCGGCCCTTCGTGCATTTTATCTACTGCGTCGTATCTTTCGGCCCCACCATGCCTGCCATCTCTGTTCCCGCCATGCGACGTTTGATACTTCTTGTACTCACGTTCAGCCTGTGTGTCCCGCTCACGGCGCAAGACACGCCCCACGCGTTCGTCGGGGGCACGCTCTATCCCATCGACCAGTCGCCCATCGAAGACGGGGTGCTCGTCGTGCACGAAGGTCGCATCGTAGACCTCGGTCCCCAGGGCAGCGTCGAGGTGCCCGACGAGGCGGTGCGG
>JAAAOL010000147.1 GCA_009908885.1 Bacteroidota bacterium
CATCCACCTGCTCGCCAAGACGGGCGGCCAGAGCGGCGACTACCGCAAGGGACAGGAGTGATACTGGTTTCGCTCGTCATTGCCCGGAGCGCCCGCTGACGTATCGCGTGATACGTGATGCGTGAAGGTGCGCTGATGGAGCGATGCCCCGGCCCATCACGGACCACGGACCACAACAGGCGACACCAGGACCCGGACCTCGACACGCTGAATCAGTATTTAACCCACGTTGTGGGGTAACCTCGATGGTGCTCTGACACCACAACGGACCGCCAGAACGAGCCTTTTTCCGCCGTCTGTCCCCGCATCACGTGCGGGGCAAGCTGTCTGCGGTCCGTGGTCTCGTCCCACTGTACGCCGATAGGGCACAACTTGGGTCATTTAAGAGAGACTGCCCCCGTAGCGCCTCACCCACCTGCCACCGACTCCCCTCCCCCGCGCCATGATCGAAGAACTGCTCAACGCGTCCAGCCTGCTCGTCATCGTGCTGGTCGCGCTCTTTGCCGTCGTCTTCTTCTACATGATCCCGCTGCGGCTGTGGATCACGGCCATCTTCTCGGGCGTCAAGCTGAAGCTGTTCCGCGACCTCGTGGGGATGCGGCTGCGGCGCGTGCCGCCCGCCCAGATCGTGAATCCGCTCATCACGGCGCACAAGGCGGGCATCTACGTGGAGACGCCTCAGCTGGAGGCGCACTACCTGGCCGGCGGGCACGTGCAGCAGGTGGTGAGCGCGCTCATCTCGGCAGATAAGGCCAACATCGACCTGTCCTTCGAGCGGGCCGCCGCCATCGACCTGGCCGGGCGCGACGTGTTCGAGGCCGTGCAGGTCTCCGTCAACCCGAAGGTCATCGAGACGCCGCCGGTGACGGCCATGGCCAAGGACGGCATCCAGGTGCGCGCCATCGCCCGCGTGACGGTGCGCGCCAACATCGAGCGGCTCGTCGGCGGGGCGGGCGAAGAGACGATCCTGGCCCGCGTCGGCGAGGGCATCGTCACGACGATCGGCTCCTCGGAGACGCACAACAAGGTGCTCGAAAACCCGGACTCCATCTCGAAGGTGGTGCTCGCCAAGGGGCTCGACTCCGGCACGGCGTTCGAGATCCTCTCCATCGACATCGCCGACGTGGACGTGGGCGACAACATCGGCGCCAAGCTGCAGACCGATCAGGCCGACGCCGACCTCAAGGTGGCCCAGGCCAAGGCCGAGGAGCGCCGGGCCGCCGCCGTGGCGCACGAGCAGGAGATGCGCGCCGCCGTGCAGGAGCAGCGCGCCAACGTGGTGGCCGCCGAGGCCGAGGTGCCCAAGGCCATCGCCGACGCCTTCCGCAACGGCAAGCTGGGCGTGATGGACTACTACAACCTGCGCAACATCCAGGCCGACACGCAGATGCGCGAGTCCATCGGCGGCGGCGACGACGACGGCGGCGACCGCTCGTGACGCTTTGCCGGGCGCGCAGTGTTCTTTGCGACGTTCTCACAGGGACGGCGCCGTCGCGCCCTTCGGCAACAAGCCTTTTCTTCTGTATATTGGGGCCGCTCGCTTCGCTCATCTGATTTGCGATTCGCCCCATGGCCGACATGCAGTTGCCCGAACGCGCCGCCCGGCTCGCCGCGTTTGCCACCCTCGGCGCCCTCGGTACCACCCAGGACCTCGCCCGCGCTGCCATCGAGAGTATGGCTGACGCGGGGCCCGACCTGGAGGTGGTAGCCGAAGAAACGCTCTCGCTCGTCGCCGTCGCCACGGCCCGCGCCGCAGAAATCGGCCTGCGGGACCATGCCGACGTGGCCGAGGCCGTGCTGCCGACGCTGCTCGACCTGCCCTTCAGCTACCGAGACTACCTCATCGGCGGGGCGATGATCGCCCAGAAGGACGCCTCGCTGCTGGATGCCAACGAGGAAATCTACCAGCGCCTCCAGCGGAAGCAGGACTTCTACGCCGTCCACCTGCCCGAGGGCCAGTTCCCCGGCGACCGGGCGCTCCAGGACAAGCTGCCGCTCTGGATGGGCCGCATCAGCCCGCCGGGCCTCCCGGAGACGCCCTCCGACCGCCTCGACGCCCTCGACGTGCAATCTACGCTCGTCACCCACCTCAAGCTCGTCCTCGCCTTCGCCAAGAAAGGCAGCCTCGACAGGTAGGGCAGAAGAGGGAAGGGCGCGTGGGGAAGGGGGAAGCGCGTGGCATGGTGTCTCATCCCACATCCGGCTGGCGATGTCCGTATGGCTGAGGACGTGATGCGTAATGCGTAAAGAAATCCCCTTGACGCTGGTTGGGGCCAGAACAAGGAGACGTGGCAGCGATTACGCCTTACGACGTACGGAGTACACGGTCTGGCTCTCCTGACAGGACCAGACGGCATCAGTATCAATCGCTTTCGGCTCGTGTGGGCGTGAACGGTTGACGGTGTGGACGCTTTTCTCGCCACCCCTGATCAGCCCCCACCCTCTCACTCTCACCCCGTCCCTCTTCCCCCTACTCCGGGTACTGTCGTAGCGGGAGGGTGACGTGCACGGTGGTGCCTTCGCCGGGCTCGCCCTCCACCACGATCTGGCCCCGGTGGCGCTCCACGATGCGCTTGCAGATGGCCAGCCCCATGCCCGTGCCCGGGTACTTCCGCCCGTGCAGCCGCTCGAACGGCTCGAAGATACGGTCGGCGTACTTCGGGTCGAAGCCGATACCGTCGTCCTCCACGACGAGGTGACAGACCGGCGGCGTGGCGTTGGCGTCCGTCTCGCAGCGCACGCAGATCGTCGGCGGCACGTCCTCCTCCCGGAATCGCAGCGCGTTGCTCAGCAGGTTGAGCAGCAGCTGCCGCAGCTGACGGGGATCGGCTTCGAGCGTCGGGAGCGGCTCGACGGTGACCGTCGCCTCCGCGTCCTCGATGGTAAACTGGAGTTCCTTCGTCACCTCGGCGGCGAGGTCGTCCAGCTCCACCGTGACGAAGTCGCTGCCGTGCGTAAAGACGCGCGAGTACTTCAGCAGGTCGCGCAGCAGGTGCGACATCCGCACGGCGCTGTGCCGGATGCGGTCGAGGTATTTCGCGCCGGTCTCGTCGAGCGTGTCGCCGTAGTCCTCGGCGAAGAGGCCCGCGAACGAGCTGATCTTGCGGAGCGGCTCCTGCAGGTCGTGCGAGGCGATGTAGGCGAAGTTCTGCAGTTCCTCGTTGAGCTGGCGCAGGTTCTCGTAGGTCGTCGCCAGTTCGGCGGTGCGGTCGCGCACGCGCTCTTCCAGCGCCTCGTTGAGCGCCCGGAGCGCCTCCTCCGCCCGCGTCCGTTCGCGCAGGTGCTCGCGCAGGGCGATCTCCGTCATCGCCGCCTCGGCCAGCTCGGAGAGCACCGCCACGTCGTCGTCCGACCACGTGTGCGGCGTCTCGTCGATGGCGCAGAGCGTCCCGATGGCGTGGCCGCTGGGCGTGAACAGGGGCACGCCCAGATAGGCGACGACGCCGAGGTCGTCGATGGCCAGGTTGTCGCACAGTCGCTCGTCGTCGCGGGCGTCCCGAACGATGAGCGGCTGCGACGTGGCGACGACGTGCTGGCAGAACGAGTGCGTCAGGGGCGTCTCCCGCCGCTCGGCCCACGGCGCGGTGGTCAGGCCCAGCATACTCTTGAAGAACTGCCGGTCCTCGTCCACGAGCGAGACGAGCGCCACGGGCACGTCCAGCAGGCGCGTAGCGAACTCCGTCAGGCGGTCGAAGGCCCGCTCCGGGGGCGAGTCGAGCAGGCCGGTGTCATGCAACGCGCGCAGGCGGGGCGCATCCGTCACGGCGGCAACAGGCTCGGAAGTCTCAGTGGGTGCGGACATACAGCGGGGCGTGTGGATGATACAGCGTATGAGGGCGGGATTTATACGGATTCAGAGTGTTGATGTCCGGATCCTGGCGTCGCCTGTCGTGGTGCGTGGTGCGTGATGGGCCCGGTCCATCGCCCCAGCAGCGCCTTATCACGCATTATACCAACTCCGGTTCATGAGTTGGTGTATGGAGGGTTGAACGGTTGAAGGGGTGGAGGAGCGTCACGTCCGTACGTCCACACCTACACCCGTCCACCCCCAAATCCGGTCTTGCGGGACTACGTCATACCACCATGGTTCAGCCGGATTTGGCATCACGCATCACGCATTACGTTTTGAGCTATACGGACATCGCCGAGCGAAAACGGTATTACTCGGCGTCCCCGCGCACGATGCGCAGGAGGTCGATGCGGTTGGCCGTGGCCTGGAGGATCACGAAGCGGTGGCCGTCGAACGTGTATTCCTCCCGCGAGGCCGGGATGGTGCCGAGGCGCTCCAGCAGGTAGCCCGCCACGGTGTCGTACTCGCCCGGGGGAAGGTACACGCCGAAGCGCTCGGCCAGTTCATCGAGGTGGACGCGCCCGCTGACGACGAACACGTCCTCGGCCACGCGGCGCAGCACGGCGTCTTCGGTGTCGAATTCATCCTGGATGTCGCCGAAGAGCTCTTCCAGCAGGTCCTCGCGCGTGACCAGCCCCGCCGTGCCGCCGTACTCGTCGATCACGATGGCGATGGAGGTGCCCGTCGCCAGAAACTCCTGCAGCAGATCCTTCGACAGCTTCGACTCCGGCACGAACTTGGCCGGATGCATCATGGCCTCCAGCGAGGCGGGCTGCTGAAACAGGTCGTACGCGAAGACGACGCCCACGATGTCGTCGATGTTTTCGCGGTAGACGGGCAGCTTCGAGTGGCCGGTCTCGATGAAGCGCTGCCGCAGCACCTCCAGCGGCGCCCCCTCCTCGACGGCCACCACCTCAGTCCGGGGCACCATCGACTCCCTGACGCGGATGGTGCTGAGGGCGAACACGTTGGAGAGCAGCTCGCTCCCCTCCTCGTCGATGTCCAGTTCGCCGGTCTCCTTGCCCTCCTGGATGATGATCTCGAAGTCGCGCCGCATGAACTGGGAGAAGGTGGCGGCGTCGGCCCGCAGCAGGCGCACGAGGCCGCTGGCCGTCCACCCGGCCAGCTTGATCAGCGGCAGGAGCAGGTAGTAGGTGGCCCGCAGCGGCACGGCCAGGGCGAAGACCATCTGGTTGGCCAGCTCGCGCATGATGGACTTGGGCAGGATCTCGCCCACGAAGAGCACGACCAGGGCGGCCACGATGGTCTGGGTGACCAGCACGGCCACGGCGAGGCCCGTCTCGGCGGCGATGACCTGCCCCCACAGCTGCGTCAGCGGCGGCTCCAGGTAGAAGGCCATCAGCGTGGAGTAGATCACCAGCGCCACGTTGTTGCCCACGAGCGTGGTCGTCAGGAACGAGGCCGGGTTGGCCAGGAAGTTCGACACCAGCTGCCCCACGCGGCCCCCGCGCCGGGCGGCGACCTCCACCCGCAGCCGGTTGGCCGCCACGAACGCGATCTCCGAGCCGGAGAAGAACGCGCTCAGCGCCAGCATCACCAGGATGATGAACAGGTCCATGCGTGAGCGCTGCGCTGTGCGAGTAACAGATTGGGAGGACGCAGGTTATCGTCCCTTGAAGTCCGGCTCGCGGCGTTCGAGGAAGGCCGTCGCGCCCTCGGCAGCGTCCTCCGTGGCGCACGTCTGGCCGAAGAGGGCCGCCTCGTGGCGCAGGCCCTCGCGCAGCGGCTGGTCGGAGGCGCGCAGGGCTTCCAGCGCGAAGCTGATGGCGAGCGGCCCCTTCGCGGCGATGGTGTGGAGCAGGTCCTTGGCCGTGGGCATCAGCTCGTCCGCAGGCACGACGCGGTTGACGAGGCCGATCTCGTAGGCCCGCTCGGCGGAGATGCGGTCGCCGGTCAGGATGAGTTCGGTGGCGAGGCCGAGACCCACGAGGCGGGGCAGGCGCTGCGTGCCGCCGTAGCCGGGGATGATGCCCAGGTTGACCTCCGGCTGGCCGAAGACGGCGTTCTCGGAGGCCACGCGCAGGTGGCACGCCATGGCCAGCTCACAGCCGCCGCCCAGTGCAAAGCCGTTCACGGCGGCCACGACGGGCTTCGACAGCTCTTCGATCCGGTTGAAGACGGCCTGCCCGCGGAGGGCGAAGCGGTGGCCGTCCAGCGCGTCCAGCTCCGGGAACTGCTGGATGTCCGCGCCGGCCACGAAGCTGCGGTCGCCCGCGCCGGTGAGGATGATGCCCCGCACGGCGGCGTCGCCGCGCGCCTGGCGGACGGCCCGGTCCAGATCGCTCAGCACGGCCGCGTTGAGCGCGTTCAGCTTGTCGGGCCGGTGGATGGTGATGGTGGCGAGGCCGTCGTCGTCGACCTCGTAGAGCAGGGTGTCGAATTCCATGATGGATGGATACAGGGTGGGTGCAGCGATGCGATGATGAGCGACGCCCGACGGCAGGGTCGGCAGAAAGCATACGGCGGCCCCGCGTGGCAACGAACGGCGATCGCGGGTCAGTTCTGCAGGCGCTGCTGCTCTTGCTCCTGCGCCGACGGCTCAGACGCAGCCTCCTCCGGCTCGTAGGTGTCGATGTCGGCCAGGAGGTCGTGGCGCGGGTTGAAGACGTCCTCCAGCTGCTCGACGGAGGCTTCGGTCTCTTCGACCTCGGAGAGCAGCATGTCGAGCTGGAAGGTGATCTCCTCCGGATTGCGCAGCGTGAGCGACTGCTCGTGGATGTACTTGATGACGTCCTCGATGGTCTCCAGCTGGGCCTCGATGATTTCGAGGTTCTCGTGGCTGCGCTTGAAGCGCTCCAGCCGCTGCTCCAGGATCTTGAGGCGCCGCTCCTTGATGGCCCGCACGCGGGGCGAGTCGTCCTCCATGTCCTTACGCAGCGCCGAGATGGCGTCCACCACTTCGTTCTCGGTGGAGCGCTGGCCGTACTGCTCGTAGCGCTCCTTCTGGTGCAGCAGGTTGAGGTAGGAGTCCAGCAGCCCGTCGATCTTGTTGATGTGGCTGTCCAGCAGGCCCTGCGAGGCATAGCTCAGCTTGCGGTAGTTGGCCTCGATCTTCTTCTCCAGATCCCGCATCCGGTAGTAGCGCCGCTGATTGCCCTTCGTGAGCTCCTCCCAGATCTCCTTCTGGGACGGCGGCTTGTGACGTTCGCGGGCGGCCCGGGCGCGCACCACCCGACGGAAGCGCTCCTGCTTGGGCATGATGCCCAGGTAGATGAGTTCGGCGGCGGCGGCGAACAGGAGGATCGTGTTGAAGAGCCACGGCGCGTCCGGCACGGTCAGGCTGACGCCAAAGGCCGTCGCCATCGCCGCGAGCAGGAACGTCAGGTTCCAGGGCGAGAGGAAGGCTTCCTTCGTATAGTTGATGTCAGCGTCACTCATGCGGGGCGTCGGGGGCTGCGCGGTGCGTCGGGCACGGCGGCGAGAGGGCGGTCGAGGCCCTACGGCTTCATGCGTCCAATGGTTTTGTCGGGCAGCGGATCGTCGTCGGAGGCCTCCTCCTCGGGGGTCGACTCGGAGGGCGGCGCGGCGGTGCGGCGCGGGCCGAGCGTCTTGCTCGGCTCGGACGCGGTCGCAGACCGTTCGGAGGTGTCTTCCGATGCGTCGGGGGCGTCCGCGACGACGCCCATCTGCTGCTTGATCTGGTGCAGGAGTTGCTTCGCGCGCACGGCGGCCAGTTCCTCGTCCGCCTCGGCCAGCGCCTGGTCCTCATCGACGGCGGCATCGGTGTCGCGGTCGGCCTGCGCTTCCAGGGCCAGCTCCAGGCGGGCTTCCTGACGGGCCGTCTCCTGCGCGAGGTCGCTGACCATCTGCTCCTGCGCGTCGAGCGCGTCCCGCGAGGTGCTCACCATGTCGCCCAGGGTCCGCGCCACCTTGTTGCGGCGCGCCAGGGATCGGGCGGTGTCTTTGAGCTTCTTGAGCTTACGCAGGTGCTCCTTCTCGGCCTCTTTCAGTCGCTGATACTCCTCCGGCGTCATGGCTACGGTCGAGGATCGTGATACGAAGGGCGAAGGGCCAGCCACCGCACGGGCGCGGCTACTCCGTCTGCGTGCGCTGGCGTCCGATGGTCTTGCCGCCTTCTTCGAGCTCTTGCTCCGGAATGTCGATGCGGGCCTCTTCCTCCTCTTGCTGGGCCTTGGTCGTGTCGCCCATGCCCATCTCCAGCTTGAACTGGTTGACGAGTTCGGCAGCGCGGAGCTTCTCGGCCTCCTCTTCGATTTCGAGTTCCTGCGTGTCGATCGAGTCGAGCGCCAGCTCCATGCGGGCTTCGTTCTTGGCCGTCTGCTCGTTGATCCGCGTGAGCATCTCGTCGTGCGTCTGGTCGATGCCGGAGACTTCGAACTGCTCCAGCGCATCGGCCACCTTGGATTGCCACTGAGCCCGCTCGTGGGCCCGCAGGGCGTCCTTGGCCTCCTGGATCTTCTGCTCTTTCTCGCGCATGAAGGCTTTCTTCACCTGCAGCGCCTTATCGTAGGCTGCCGAGGCGTACTTGAGCTGCTCGCGCGCGCGCTCCAGCTCCGTCTTCTTCTTTTCGAGGCGCACGGCGTACTGCTGCGCGATGTCGTCGCGCCCGGCCTGGATGCCGGCCTTGATCTTGGAGGTCAGCGCCTGTACCTCACGGTCGAGCTTGTTGACCTCCTTCTGCAACATCATCACGTTGGCTTTCACCGTCGCGATGTTTTCGTTCATCTTCGGAACCTGATCGTTCAGCTCCCGAATGTTTTGCTCCAGAATGAGGCGCGGGTTCTCCATCGAGGAGATCGCTCCCCCGAAGATCGATTTGATGAAGCGCGTGAAGCGAGACCAGAGAGACATGATACCTGCCAGCTTGGTGGAAACGGTGGTGCGTTCGGGCCAATATAGGAAACCTACGGCTGTAACGAGCACGTCCGGCGAAAGATGCATCCGGTCGGGGGAGGCGGTTTTCGCCATCACGCGAGCCCGCATACGGGATGCCGCCCGCAGAAGTTGTGCGGGGGAGCGGGGGAATGGGAGAACGGGGGAAAGGGAGAATGGGCGAGTCTACGCCGTAAAGATCGTGCCAGCCCGTCCCACACTCCCACACTCCCACACTCCCACACTCCCACACTCCCACGGGTCACGCCTGGATGGACGCGGCGGCCTCGGCCTTGATCTCCTCCAGCGTCTC
>JAAAOL010000379.1 GCA_009908885.1 Bacteroidota bacterium
CGCAGCTGCTCGTTCGGGTTGAGGGCGATGAAGCCGATGCCCATCTCTTCCGCTGCGCTCGCCGCCACCGGGTAGCGGTCCTCCCAGGCCTCGACCCACGGGCAGGTGTTGCAGGTGAACATGACCACGAGGCCGTTCTCGCCCGCGGCCTCGGCCAGCGTCAGCGTGTCGCCCTCGGTGCTTACCAGCGGCGCGTCGGTCATCGGCGCCGTCGCCCCGATCTCCAGCGGGTCGATGTCTTGCGCAGCAGGCGCGCTGGAAAAGGCTGCGAGGACCAGCACGGCCAGGACGACGAGAGGTAAAACGGTCAGCGTGCGATTGCGAATCATAGCAGTACGACAGGGTCAGTGCGTGAGGCGCGAGGATTCCCGGAAGGGGTGAGACGCGCCGGGAACCGAGTAGGTGTAGCGCACATCGGGCCAGCAGGTTCCAGGGTAGCTGGACGCAAGGTAGTGAACGCCGAATCGGCGAGCGGACTGATGCAGACGCGTTGCCGACGGATGCTGAGAGCCCGGGAGTGGGGGAGTGAGAGAGATCGGGGGGACGACGCTCGCCCAGACGACCGCCGTCCCCCCGACGGCCAGCACGATGTAGAGGAGAATCGTCACCCGTGCGCCCTACCAGTCGAGCCATTCGATCTGCACGCGCGTCCCGGGGCCCGGGTTTTCCAGGCCCTCGGGCAAGTGCATGATGCAGTTGGCCCGCACCACCGAGTGGTACAGGTTGGACCCCTGCGGACCGGTGTCGCGCACGCGCAGGCGTCCCGCGTCATCATACGTGGCGATGCCGCGGGCGAAGTAGTGGAACCCTTGCTTCTTGCGCGTCGGCGCGGTGAGGAGCGCAGAGACCTGGGGCCGCAGCACCGTCTGCCGCTCCAGCATCGTGGCGAGGGTGGGACGCACGTACTGTTCGAAGCACATGGCCGACGACACCGGGTTGCCGGGCAGCCCGAAGACGAGCCGGTCCTGCAGAAGCCCGAAGGCGAGCGGCTTGCCGGGCCGCTGCCGCACCTTCCAGAAGAGCATCTCCATGCCCATCTCGTCCAGCACCTGCTTCACGTAGTCGTACTCGCCGACCGAGACGCCGCCGGAGAACAGCAGCACGTCGGCCCCGAGCGCCTGCTCGATGACGTGCCGGATATGGTCGGCGTCGTCTCGCGCGCGCAACGGTGAAAGGGCACGGGCGCCTGCCGTCTTTACCTGGGCGGCCAGTGCGGGCCCGTTCGAGTCGCGGATCTGGCCGGGGCCCAGCGCGGTGCTCACGTCCACCAACTCGTCGCCCGTGGAGATGACCGCCACCCGCGGCGGCACGCGCACCGACAGCTCCGCATACCCCAGCGTCGCCGCGATGCCGAGGACGGGCGGCGTCACGACGGTCCCGGCGGGCACCACTTCTTCGCCCCGCTGCACGTCCTCCGCCGCCGGGCGCACGTGCTTGCCCGATGCAGGTGCCTGGTTGAACCGCACCGTGCCGTCCTCCACCTCCTCGGTCCATTCCACCGGAGCGACGGCGTCAGCGCCATCGGGCATCGGTGCGCCCGTCATGATGCGGGCGCAGGTGCCGGGCTCCACCATCCGCTCCGGATAGCTGCCCGCCGGGATGTCTTCGATCACCCGGAGCGTCGCCGGCAGGTCCTGGAGGTCCGCCGCGCGTACGGCATATCCGTCCATGGCCGAGTTCTCGAACGGCGGGATGTCGTCGCGGCTGACGATGGGCGCGGCCAGCGTGCGGCCCAGCGCATCGGCCAGGACCACCTCCTCCGCGCCCATCGGGCGGGCGGCCTCCAGGATGAGCGTGCGGGCCTCAGCAACGGAAATAAACGTCTGCATAGAAGAAGGATCGGTCAGGCGATTGGTCGATCAGAAAGCGTTATCCACAAGCGTGGATAACTCGTGGACAACCGGGGGGATAACGTATGGATAACGGCGCCGGGACGCATCCGATGTGGACAACGGTGTATAACTTTTCGCTTACGAACACTTATCCCGAATTCATCCACAGTGTGTACAACCGTGCATAACTCGCCCCCTCTCTGCGGCCATCTGGTGTGGACAACTGTGGATACGTGGATAACCCCTCGGCATTCCGCCCAAACACCCGCTCTCGCGACCTTCGTACTCCCTGCCGATGTGGATAGATTCGGGGATTCTGGCCCGTCTTGTCCACATCTCCGCCGCGCTGTTGTGCATTACTCAGCTATCCACATTTCCACAGTCCCTACTACTACTACAACTATCTTATTAAAACATTTAATAGAGTATTGTATATAGACCGGGGAATGTGAATAGTGTCATCTTGTCAGGCCGAATTCTGGATTGATATGCTCGCGTATATCACCTCGATGTGAGCCCTTTCACCGCGGAGTCCGAGTGCATGCGCTCCGCGCGTTGTGTAGGGGACTGCGATCCGTTACCTTATGTCGTCCCCGATCTTTTCCGACAGCCTCCCTTCCCGACGTCCATGATTAAGACGATCCTCGTTGCGCTCGATCCCGACACCGACACTCCGGTAGCTACCCGGCACGCCGGTGAGATCGCCAAACGCTACGATGCTGACGTGACGGGCCTCGCCGTCATCGACATGGGCAGTATCGAGGCCGGTACGCGCGGCGGCGGCATCGGCAGCATGTACCTGATGGACGATCTGCGGAAGAACCTGACCGACGAGGCGCGCGACAAGGCCCACGACCTCATCGCCGAGTTCGCCGATGCCATGGACGCCATGAACGTGCGGTACGACGCCCACGTGAAGGAGGGCGTCCCCTTCGAGCGCATCGTGGAGGACGCCAAGTACCACGATCTCGTGGTGGTGGGGCGGGAGCCGCACTTCTTCTACAGCCATCCCGAGGAAAAGACAGAGACGCTGGAACGGGCCGTCCGCGAAGCCGTCGCGCCGGTCTTCGTGGTGGGGAACAGGTACCAGTCTATCAAACGCGTCCTCATCGCTTACGACGGCAGCGACCCCTCGGCGCGCACCCTCCAGCGGTACGTGCACCTGTGCCCGTTCGGCCGGGACGCGACGCTCGAACTCATCCACGTCTACCCGCACGGGGGTAAGGACGACGCCGAGCTCATGCTGAAGCTGGCCCGGGACTACCTGAAGAAGCACAACTTCGACGCGCGCGTCTCCAACGTGGGCGGGGACGACCCGGCCGAGGTCATCGCTGCCTATGCCCGGAAGGTGGAGGCTGACGCCCTGGTGCTGGGCGGCCACTCGGTCTCCAAGATCCGCCAGATGGCCTTCGGCTCGACGACGGCCTCGCTGCTGGACGCCTGCCCGGTACCGCTCTTCCTCTACCACTGATACCGTTTCCGCCTGGCGGTATCCGCATCGCTGAGAACGTGGTGTGTAATGCGTGAGGGGGCTTCGCTGAAGCGTCTGCGTTTACATGTCACGCAACACGCATCACGCGGTGTGCTACCGCCAGCGGACGCGCTCGATACCGGCGCCGTCACTGCGGAGCCAGAGCGCGCCCCCGTGCTTCGTCGTCCAGACGACCGCGCCCGCCTCATCCCACCGACGCACGACCTCGGGACGCGGTAGGTCGAAGAAGCCATGCGTGCCTGCGCCGATGACGGCCACCGTCCGTGCGGAGTCCCGCGTCGCGGCGGCCACGAACGGCGCCGTGCTGCTCGTTGAGGACCCGTGGTGGCCCACCTTCACCACGTCGCTGTCCAGGAGCGATCCGTAGCGCCGGACGAGCGCCGCCTCGGCGTCCCGTTCTGCATCGCCGGTGAAGAGCAGCGTCGTTTGACCGTAGACCACGCGCAGGACGATGGAAGCATCGTTGGCATTATCGCTCGCTCGCATGTCCGGCCCGGGTGCGAGGACCTGCAGCCGCACGGACGGATCGAGGTGGAGCGTATCGCCGCGCTGGACGGTGCGATGCGGCACGCTGGTGCTGTCGATGAGGTGCCGCGTCTCGGCGAACAGCTCGGAGTCGACTGTCGCGCCGCTCGTGATGAGCTGGTCGACGGGGACGCCGCGCAGCAGCGCCGGCACGCCGCCCAGATGGTCGCCGTGTGGGTGGGAGACGAGGACGGCGTCCAGCCGGTCGATCCCGTAGCGTTCCAGGTGCGGCAGAATGGTGTGCGTGCCGTGATCGCCGGTAGGTCCTCGTGCTCCCGCATCGATGAGCAGGTGCCGCCCGTTCGGCAGGCGCAGGAGCGCCGCGTCGCCGTGGCCGACGTCGAAGAAGACCACGTCGAGCTGCGGGCGGTGCGTGCCTTGCACGACGGCCGTCCAGACGCTTCCCGTCACGAGGGCCAGGCTGAGGAGGAGCCACCGCCACCGGAGGCGCGGGCGCGGCCACTGGGCACACGCCACGAGCCCGGCGACCATCGCCGCCACCAGCCAGGGATCCTGCACGAACGTCTCCACCGCAGCCCAGCCGAGGGCGGCTTCGCCGGTTTTCGTGATTCCCAGCAGGATATGCACGAGGCCGTCGCTCGCCGCGCCGTATCCGGCTGCCAGCGTGGAGGACACCGCACTCGCCCCGAGCATGGCGAAGGCGCTGCCCAGCGCGAGGCCGGTGGCCGGGATGGCCGCCAGGTTGAGCACCAGCCCCGCCGCCGAGGCGTAGCCGAAGTGGTACAGCAGCACCGGCGCCGTTCCCAGCGTAGCGGCGAAAGATACCGCCGTCAGCTCCCACGCGTGACGCCGTCCCCATCCGGCCGTCCACGTCCGCGGAGTGAGGTCCTCCAGGCGCGGGAGGAGCACGATGATCGCCGCCACGGCCGCGAACGACAACTGGAAGCCGACCTCGAACAGCGCGCCGGGCCGCCCCAGGAGCAGCACCAGCGCGGCCGCCCCGAGCGTGTTGAGCGGCGACGCGGCGCGGTGCAGCACGGCCCCGCCGAGCAGCAGCCCGGCCATGACGACGGCCCGCGTGGCCGAGGTGCTGACGCCGGAGAGCAGCAGGTAGCCCAGGAGCAGCGCCAGGGTAAGCGTCACCCGCAGGCCTTCGACGGTGCGCCACCGCAAGCGGCGCCGGGAGAGCCGCAGCAGGAGGGGCTGCAACAGCCGGTAGACCACCATGCCGACGAGCAGTACGTGGAGGCCCGAGACGGCCAGCAGGTGCATGAGTCCCGTCCGGGCGAAGCGGTCCCGCGTGACGGCGTCGATCCCGCTGCGGTCGCCCAGCACCAGGGCCGCCAGTACGGCCCGCGCCTCGGGCGACGGCACGTGGCGACGGAGTTGATCGCGAACGGCGGAGCGCGCCTCCGCGACGACGCCTGCAACCCGCGAGCGCTCCCGGCCCAGCACCTGCACATCGTCGCCGTCGTACGCCGTCAGCGTCGCACGAATGCCTCGTCGCTCCAGGTAGGCGCCATAGTCCATCTCGGCGGGGTTGCGGCGGCCGCGAGGGCGCCGGAGGTCTCCCGTGAGCGCCACCCGGTCGCCCGGCGCCAGGCGGGGGAATGGGGCAGGCGTGCCCCAGGGCGAGGGGCGCAAGGTGACCTGCACCCGCCCGGTGACGCCCACCGTGTCCGTTCCGGCGACGATCGCCTCGGCGGCCAGCGTGAAGCGCGTGCTCTGAGGCCGAACGGCGGGGTCCGTCGCCACGCGGCCCAGCACGACGAGGGCGGGCGCGTCGTCCGGCAGTGCGGTCCAGTGGACGACGTGGTCGGGCGGCACCGTCTGGTCCGTCGCGTAGCGCAGCCCGCCGAGGCTGATTCCCGCGAGGAAGGCCACACCCAGCAGCACCAGCGGGGCTGCGGAGACGAGGCGGCGGCGCTTCCAGGCGAGTGCGCCGAGACCGAGCACGAGCGCTCCTGCCAGGCCGGCCATCCATCCCCAGCCCCCGAGAGCTGCTCTGGCCTCGACGAAGATGCCCCCGGCCACCGCCGCTGCGAAGAGCAGCATCGGATAGGCATGCCATCGGACGGAGGAGTCGGGACGCACGGGCGCGGGGCGTTTCCAGCGAGGAACGGTGTCACTCTATTCTTCGCGAAGGAGTCCTCCAACGGCTCATCCACCGGAGGCCGCCCGAAATATCTGGTGGAACGTCCATCGTTTAACAAGTGGTGAAACTACTTCGAAGGACAGAACTCCCCCTCGCCTCGCGAATACACAAGGCACTGCTACCCAAGCCACGCTGGCCCCTCATCCCCAGTTGTTGCGTTCCTTTCCATAGGTCTCCCCCGCGAGACGACAGACGTCGCCGATGCATGAGTAGCCGACGCGAAGCCCGCGAGTGCGTAATGCAAGCCCTTTATTCCTATAAACAGGGCGGCGGCGAGGCAGCCGAGGTCATCGACCATCTGCTGCGCGACCCGCTCGGCGACGACCGCAACACGTTTCGGTTCGCCGAACGGCTCTTCCTGCGCACGATCGACCATCAGGAGGAGACCGACGCGCTCATCGAGAAGCACGCCGAAAACTGGGATCTGGCGCGCATCGCCCTGATCGACCGGGTGGTGCTGCGGATGGCCCTGACGGAATTTTTGACGTTCGAGGACATTCCGCCGAAGGTGACCATCAACGAAGCCATCGAGATCGTCAAGCGCTACAGCACGGAGAAGAGCGGCCCGTTCATCAACGGCATCCTCGATGCCGCCCTGCTCGACCTGCAGCAACGCGGGCGTCTCCAGAAGTCGGGCCGCGGCCTCATCGGCATGCAATCGATCCGCGACCGCCAGGCCTCGTAGGCCCGGTCCTCACTATTTGCCTGACTGCCTATTCCCATGGGCCTCATAGCCATCGGTGACATCCACGGCTGCGCTGCCACCCTCGACGCGCTGCTCGACCGCCTGGACGTAGCGTCCGACGACCACCTCATCTTCGTGGGCGACTACATCGACCGGGGCCCGAACTCGAAGGCCGTCATCGATCGCCTCCTCGACCTCCGGGAGACGACGCGCTGCACGTTCCTGCGCGGCAATCACGAGGCGTTCATGCTGGACTACCTGGACATGGACGCCTTCGACCTGTGGCGCATGAACGGCGGGCTGGCCACGCTCCAAAGCTACGCCAACGGCCAGCGCACCATCCACATCCCGGATACGCACGTCGACTTCGTCCGCCAGACGGACCTGTACCTGGACACGCCCGACTTCTTCTTCGTCCACGCCGGGCTGCGTCCCGACCTGACCGTGCAGGAGAACAAGCAGCAGGGCAGCGAGGAGGTCTTCCTCTGGGAGCGCTCCCACCTCGACGCGCCGACGCTGGCCTGGGAGAAGACCGTCGTCTGCGGCCATACGCCCCGGCAGCGCCCCGTGAACCGGGACAAGCTCATCAACATCGACACGGGCTGCGTCTACCACATGCATCCCAACATGGGCCACCTCACCGCCGTCCGCCTCCCCGAGCGCGAGTTCACGTCCGTCGAGTTCGTGGGATAGGAGCAGGCTGCTCGCGCAACGCGGCGTTACCCCATTGCACCCTCGCCCGGAATCGCGTAGATTTCCCAGACTGGAAGCAGACCGCGCACCCGGGATTGGCAGAACTGCATCTCAGTGACCCGTACCGCGCGTCGCACTCACGCACATCGACAATGAGGAGGCACGGGAGATGAAGGTACTCGTCATCGGAGGGACCGGAATGGTCGGGAGCCACGTCGTCCAGGAACTGCGGGCGCGCGACGTGGACGTGTACGTGCTCACGCGCAGCATGGAAAAGGCCGAACAACTGCCCACCGGGGTCAAGGGCGTCGTCGGCGATCTGCTGAAGCCGGACACCGTGCGGTCGGTCTTCGGCGGGGTGGACGGCGTCTTTCTGCTCAACGCCGTGAGCACCACGGAGGCGCACGAGGGGCTTATGGCCGTCAACGGAGCGCGCATGGCCGACGTGGACCGGATCGTCTACCTCTCCGTGCATGACGTGGACCACGCGCCCCACCTGCCCCACTTCGGCGCCAAGCTGCCGGTGGAGATGGCAATCCAGGAGTCAGGGATCGACTACACCATTCTGCGGCCCAACAATTTTTTCCAGAACGACCTCTGGTCCAAAGAGGCGTTGCTTCAGTACGGCGTCTACCCGCAGCCCATCGGCACGGTCGGCCTCTCCCGGGTGGACGTGCGCGACATCGCCGAGGCGGCGGCCCTCGCGCTGACGACCGACGGCCACGCGGGCGCCACGTACAACCTCGTCGGGCCTGAGGTACTCACGGGGCCCGATTCGGCAGCCCGCTGGAGCGATGCGCTGGGCAAGCCCATCACCTACGGCGGCGACGACCTGGACGCGTGGGAGCAGCAGGCCCTCCAGTTCCTGCCGCCGTTCATGGTGTTCGACTTCCGGCTGATGTATGCCTTCTTCCAGGAACGTGGGCTGAAGGCCACGGACGACGACGTCGCACGGCTGACCGACCTGCTGGGCCGTCCGCCGCGCCGCTTCGAGGACTTCGCGCGGGAGACGGCGCAGCAGTGGCAGGGCTGACGGAACGCGGACGACGCGGTCCGGTAGGGACGGCGACGACGTTCACCAGTCATGCCCCCTCCCTATGTCCTCTGAAGCAGAAGTAGAAGCCGCCCTCCGCCAGTTCTTTCACGCCATGAATACGCAGGATCTGGCCCTCATGGAGCGCCTCGTAGCCCACGACGCCGAGATGGTCCACATCGGCACGGATGCGGACGAGATCTGGCGCGGCTGGGACAATCTCTGGGCCGCCACGATCGTGCAGTTCGAGGACCTGGAGGCGTACGACGCCACCCTCCGCGATCTGACCATTCGCTGCTCGGGCGACGTGGCCTGGTACTTCCACCTGCTGGACGCCCGCATCACCGGCGTCTTCGAGCGCCGTGAGGGACGGTGGAAGATGGTGCAGACCCACGTCTCACTGCCGGAGGCGACGGACAGCGCGGGCCCTGTGTGACCACGTCGGCCCGTGACGGATCAGCCGAATTGGGGGTCATACCAAATCCGGCTGAACCATTGTGGTATGACGTAGCCCCGCGAAGCCGGATTTGGGGTTGGACGTGTGTAGGTTTGGACGTATGGACGTGACGCTCCTCCAACCTTTCACACTTTCAAACCTCCATACACCAACTCATTACCCGGAGTTGGTATCAGTCCTGC
>JAAAOL010000538.1 GCA_009908885.1 Bacteroidota bacterium
CGCCCGAACGCGAAAAGCGATCCCTCCATCGATGTGCCCGTCCCTTGACGCATCGATAGTGGTTCAAACAGGGATCGGCCCTACGCGGGGCGCGGGATACCGTACTCGGCCAGGTGGGGGTTGGCCGTAATCCGCATATAAAATATGCGCTTCACGGAATCCGTAAAGATCATTTAACCAAGTTTCACAACAAGTACACAATAATTACGGTCCGGCCGGTTGCATTTGTGGGTTGAACGGCGGCCTGGGCCGCCGAGCGGTACGGGATTGATGGACAGTATGATGCCGCACGCCCCTCGCGCGACGGCCCGACGGGTCTGCGGACCGCCCCTGCACGTTGCACGGCGATCCGGTCACAGCCCGTCGGGGCTCCTCCGAGCGCGTTCTGCAGACGCCAGACTACTGCCCGCCGAGGATGACGGGCAATCCGTCCTCGCCCGCGCCGACGATGACCGTCTTGGCGTTGGGCGACTGGGCCAGCTCGCGCGTCGCCTCGATGCCTTTGAAGCGCAGGTACTGCGTCGAGAGGCTCTCGGTGATGATGCGCTGGTAATTGGCCTGGCCTTCGGCTTCGATCTGCTTCCGCTCAGCCTCCAGCTGCTCCTTCTGCAGCGTGAACTCGTAGCGTTCGGCTTCCTGCTCCTCTTCCAGCTTGTTTTCGATGGCGCGCTGGATCTGCTCAGGGAGCCGCACGTCACGGATCAGAATCGCCTCGATCTCCACGAAGCGCGTCTCGACGCCCTCTTCCACACTCTGCAAGATCTGCCCCTGCAACTCGGTCCGGCGGCTGGAGTACAGCTCTTCCGGCGTATAGCGCCCTACGACCTCCCGC
The DNA here is from genome assembly GCA_009908885.1 of Bacteroidota bacterium. Classification (GTDB taxonomy): domain Bacteria; phylum Bacteroidota; class Rhodothermia; order Rhodothermales; family JAAAOL01; genus JAAAOL01. Next base: position 833 of record JAAAOL010000538.1, read on the forward strand.
ACGGCACTCCGCAGTTCAGGCTGGACGAGCTTCCGATAGTAGTCCCGGCCGTAGGTGACGTGCAACTTGGGCAGTTCCACGAAGACGGGCCGCCAGCGGATCGAGACGTCCGTGCCGATGGACAGGCCGTTGGAGGAGAGCACGGTGATGTCCTCCAGTTTCTCCTGCACGCGCGCATCGTACTCAATGACGTCGACCCAGGGGGCGTGCACCTTCAGGCCTTCGCCATACGTCTGCGTCGTGTCGGTGCCACCCAAGACGCTGTATTTGACACCTCCTTCGCCAGAGGCGATGGTCGTGGTCATGCAGCCGGCCGCCATGCCCGCGACGATGAAGAAGATGAAGACGCCCACGACGATGCGGACGAGGGCGCTCTTGAGATTGGGATAGCTGGTGTCGGCCATAATCAGGTCGGTAGGGTGAACATTGCGTCGGATGGATCGTCGCACAAGCCGCCGTGCTCGTGCAACGGAATGATAGAAGGTAGCACCCACAGCACCCGGCAACAAGACGTCCCATGAATGCACGGCGCCGCCTCCGCTGGGGCCTACGCCTCGTGTCCTCCGTAGTTACTCGCCGATCCATGCCCACGACCTTCGACGACGCCACGCTTTCTGCGCTGCGAGATGCCATGGGCGCCGACCGCCTGCGCCAGGACGTCCCCCTCGCTCCGTTCACGACGTTCAAGATCGGCGGCCCGGCGGACTGGTTCTATGAAGCCCGGACAGCGGATCAGCTGGCGACGGCCGTCCGGACGGCCCGGGCGCTCGGCATCCGGCACTTTCTCCTGGGCACCGGGGCCAACATTCTGATCGGCGACCTGGGCTTCCGGGGCCTCGTCATCCGCAATGCGGCCCGGCACCGCACCGTGCGCCCGGAGCGCCATCAGCTCTGGGTGGAGAGCGGCGCCATCATGTGGCCGGACATCATCGAGACGGCGGTCGCGGCGGGCCTGTCGGGGCTGGAGCATTACGTGGGCATCCCCTCCACTGTGGGCGGGGCGCTGTGGCAGAACCTGCACTTCCTCTCCCCCCCGCCGGAGCGTGCCCGCACGATGTACATCGAGGAGGTGCTGCTGGAGGCCGACCTGCTCACCGAGGACACCGAGCGCCGGACGGTGGACGTGGACTACTTCAACTTCGGCTATGACCAGTCCATCCTGCACGAACGCGACGACGTGGTCCTCTCGGCCACCTTCCAGCTCGAACCGGGCGACCCGGAGCGGATGCGCGCCATCATCGCGGCGAACCTGGCCTGGCGGTCGGAGCGCCACCCGCCGCTGGACACCGAACCGAGTGCGGGCTCCATCTTCCAGAAGATCGAAGGCGTGGGCGCCGGGCGGCTCATCGACGAGTGCGGCTTGCTGGGCTGCCGGATCGGCGGGGCCGAGGTTACGCACCGCCACGCCAATATCATCATCAACCGCGAGAACGCCACCGCCGCCGACGTGCGCGCCCTGATCGACCACGTGCAGACCACCGTCGAGCGTGAGACCGGCTACCACCTGACCCCGGAGATCTCGTTCATCGGCGACTTCGCCCCTCCGACGGCGTCTGCCCCGTACTTCGTCCCGAAACCCCCGGACGTTCTCACCGCCAAAGAACGCGCCCAACGCGGCAAAGAACAGCGCGATGCCATCGAGCGGAAGACGTGAGGTCGAGGGGCGAGGGGCGAGGGGCGAAGGGCGATGGGCGAAGGGCGAAGGTCACAGGTCGCAAAACCTGAAACCTGCCAACCTGAAACTTTCAACTTCGAACTCACCCCTCCCCCAGCATCGCCTCCACGAACGCCTCGGCTTCGGCTTCCAGCCGGGCCGCGTCCTCCAGCCCCTCGCGCCACGCGTCGGGAAAGCCGCTCCAGCCGTTGAGCCCGCCGAGCAGCGCGCCGACCATCGCGCCGATGGTGTCGGCATCGCCGCCCACGTTGATCGCCGAGAGGAGCGTAGCCTCTTGCAGACCCGGGTTGCGGGCGAACATGGCGACGGCGAACGGCCAGGACTCGTCAGCGCGGGCGCTCGTGTCGCCGCAGACCTCTTGCAGATCGAGCGGAAACTCGTCCAGGTGATCGGTGAGCGTGCGCAGCTGGTCCGATGCAGACGTGTCGTGTGGGCCACCCTCCTGATGCAGACGCTGCTCCGCCCAGGCCGTCATCTCGATGAGGCTCGTCCAGAACGGGGCTTGCTCCAGCGTCTCGGGCGTATGGCGGAGCGCCTGCCGCACAGCGAACGCCTGCCCGAACCCGGCGGCGACGGACGCCAGGTGGCGGTGCGTGATCTCCAGGATGGGCCGAACGAGGTCGAAGGCTTCTTCCTTCGACGCCTCGGAGACGGCCCACCACGCCCCGAGGGGCGCCGCCCGCATCGCCGCGCCGTTGGTCGGCTGCGCGTCATCGCCCGATTCCGACCACGGCGTTCCTGCGGCCAGCCGGTCGATGGCCGCCGTGCTCGTCGGGCCCCACCGTCGCGCGGCTTCGCGTAGATCGACGTATTCTTCGGCGACGCGTTCGGCCAGGAGCGGCCAGTCCGTCGTCGGGCGTTCGGTCATGGCCCGCACCAGCGCGAACGTGAATTGCGTATCGTCCGTCCACTGCCCGGCCGTAAGCTCGTCCGCGTGGTAGTCGTCGTCCCGGTACTCCTTGATGCCTTTATAATACGTCCGCACGTTCTGATGGCTCATGCCCTCGACGGGCATCCCCAGCGCATCGCCGATGGCCGTGCCGAGCAGCGCGCCTTTGATCTTGTCCTTATCGGTCATACCCTTCTTCGAAGCATCGCCTCGCGTATAGATGAGGATAGAAGATAGCGGATGGCGGATGGAAGATGGCGATGGGACGAAGAAAGTCTGATGAGACGTACGGCAAACGTTCACCCGAGAGCGCACGGGAGTGCACAGTCCGCTATATTTCGCCCCTCATCGAATGACGTTTGATTGATCGAACCGTACGATGAACTGGCTTCACGGCGCCTGGGCGGTGTTCATGAAAGACCTCCGGCTCGAACTGCGCAGCCGCTATGCCATCAACCTGCTGTTGATGTTCGTGCTCTCGGCGCTGCTGCTGGTGCTCTTCGCCGTCGGGCAGACGGCCATCGGCGAGCGGGTGCAGGCGGCGCTGCTGTGGCTGGTCGTCCTGTTCTCCGCCTCCATCGGGCTGGGGCGCTCGTTCATCAGCGAGGAGGAGCGTGGGACGGTGCTGCTGCTCCAACTCAACACGCGCGGGAGCATGGTCTACGCGGGCAAGCTGCTGTACAACATCGTGCTGATGCTGGGCCTGAACCTCGTCGCGGTGGGTGCGTTCATCCTCTTCCTCAACGTCGAGGTGCAGCGGCTCGGGCTCCTGGCGCTGACGGTGCTGCTGGGTGCGTTGGGCCTGGCCGGGGCGACGACGCTGCTGGCCGCCATCATCGCCCGGACGGCGAGCCGGGGGCCACTGCTGCCGGTGCTGCTCTTTCCACTGCTGGCGCCGCTGCTGCTCTCGGTCGTCGGGGGGACGCGCGAGGCCCTGCCCGGCGGCGCGGGCTGGCTGGCCGCCTCGGACGAACTGCTGGCCCTCACCGGCTTCACGGGCACGGTCATCACGGCCTCCGTCCTGCTGTTCGACTATGTCTGGAACGACTAGCCCCCTTTCAGTACGCGCTGTACGTCGCGTGACACGGAGTGCATCGTCAATCTTCATTCTGAGTCTCGGTGCGCGATCTCAACACCCCTGATCAGCACGTCATCCTGAGCCTGTCGAAAGATCTCCTTCAGCCTGACTCCCAGGACCGAGAGATCCCGACACGAGCGCTGTGCAGCGAGCGACTGATGGAGCGCAGCGGAATAATCACGTGCGGGATGACAGACGCGGTGTGTTGAGATCGCACACTTCGGTCCACAGAATCACGTCTGACACAGCAGTAGCATGAGTTTCATACAATGAGTACTTCGTCCACCATGGCGAACACCAACACCTCGGGGGTGAACGTCCGGCGGTACCGGATCATCCGCAACGTGGTGATCGGCTGGATGACGGTGGTCGTCCTCGGCGCGTTCTTGCTGGACATCCCGCGCATCAACATCCTGGAGCACACGGCGCGCAACCTGTATTTCCACGTGCCGATGTGGTTCACGATGATGGCCGCGACGCTCGTCTCGGCCTACCACTCGCTACGCCTTCTGCAAACCGGCGCGCCTGTACGCGACGTCCGGGCGAAGTCGGCGGCGCTGCTGGCGGTGGTCTTCGGGGTGCTCGGACTGGTGACGGGCAGCGTCTGGGCCCGCTTCACGTGGTATCAGGGCACGGACCTGTGGTGGAACTTCGACCCGAAGCAGTCGATGGCGGCGGTGCAGGTGCTGATCTACGGCGCGTACTTCGTGCTCCGCTCCGGCATCGACGACGACCGCAAGCGCGCCCGCATCGCGGCGGTGTACAACCTGTTCGCCGTCGTCACGGTGCCGTTCCTGTTGTACGTGCTGCCCCGCCAGATGGAGAGCCTGCACCCCGGCGCCGAGGGCAACCCCGCCTTCAGCGACATTACGCACCCCATCATGCGCCTCATCTTCTACCCGGCCTGTATCGGCTTCATCGGGCTCTTCTGGGTGCTCTACACGCAGCGCGTCCGCACGGCCCTGGTGCAGCGCCGCCTCGATGACGCTCACGCTCCCCTCTAGCCTGCCATGTTCTTCCCTACCGATCAAGCCGTCCCCGACACGGCGCAGGCCGCTGCGTCTACCCCGTACGACAGCGTCTGGGCCAACCCGGAGGTGCCCACCAAGGCCGCCGACGGCCTCGAAGCCGTGATGTTGGCGCAGGATAAGCTGTACGTCGTCCTCGCCGTCGTGCTCATCATCTGGATCGGGCTGATCGTCTTCGTCCTGCGCACCGACCAGCGCCTCCGCAAACTGGAACGAAGCGTCGAAACAGGCATTCCAGAAGAGCCTGCAGAGGCGTAGTACCTCACCACATCGACTCGTCTGTACCATGAAGATAAAAACTGTCGTTGGCCTGGTTTTGATGGTGGGCTTCGGCTCCCTGCTGTTCCTCAACTTTGGCGAGCAGGTGGGCGGCTACATGAACTTCGAGGAAGCCGCCGCGAGCGGCACCCAGGCGCACGTGGTGGGCCACTGGGTCGAGGACCAGCGCTACCGGTACGACCCGACGCGCAATCTCTTTAGCTTCCACATGCGCGACGAGGACGGGACGGTGCGCGAGGTGCACTACGCCAACCCCAAGCCCGCCAACTTCGAGGATGCGGAGAAACTCGTCATCGAGGGGTACGCCGACGGTGACGTGTTCGTCGCCGAGCATATCCTGGTGAAGTGCCCCTCCAAGTACAACGACGAGCGCGCCCTACGTGAGGCCCAGAACACCTCCGCCTGATCGATGCGCCGCGCCCTTTTCATCACCGGGGCCCTCGTGCTCGTCCTGCTGGGCGTCCGCTATGTGCTGCTCGCCCGCGCCCCCGACCTGACGCCGCCTGACGCCATGGCCTCGGCCCTGCCCGACAATCCCCTGCCGCCCTGCCCGGGCACGCCCAACTGCGTGCGTACGTCCCGCCTGTACGAGGTAGAGGCCGACGCGTTGTTCGAGCTGGCCGAGGCTGCCCTGCAGGACATCGGCGCCGCCACGGTGGAACAGGAGGCGGAGGCGGGAGACCGGCGGCTGCATGCCGTCTTCCGGGTCGTCATCTTCAAAGACGACGTACACCTCGCCGTCGCGCCGCACGATGGGGGCAGCGCCCTTCACATCCGCAGCGCGAGCCGCGTCGGTCACAGCGACCTCGGCGTCAATGCGCGCCGGGTGGATCGCTACCTCCGGGCGCTGAACGCCCGCCTTCAGTAATTCATCGCTCGCTCCGATACCTCCTTCGAGCAGTTATTTCCGAAAGCGAGCGATATTCCATCGATGCCCCTCCCATGCCACATCGTCACGTCGCCCCTCTCGCCCCATCGCGCAACGGCCTGACTGGAGAGTATTGGAGTTGTGATGGACGGGCAGTTCTCTTCACGTAGTTTCCTGCGCCGTGCCGCGGTGCTGCTGCTCGGCCTCTGCTGGCTGGCGGCGGTCCCTTCCAGCCTATCGGCTCAGCCGATCCCGATTGTCCTGGACGACGCGGCGGCCACCGCGACGCCCCTGCCCCACCTGAACGTGCTCGTCGACACGACCGGGCGGCTCACGTTCGACGACGTGCGCCAGCCGCCTCACGCCGATCGGTTCGCGCCCGCCCCGGACGGCATCGCGGTGACCGACGCGCCGCAGCGAACGCACTGGGCGCGCTTTACCGTCCGCCGGAAGACCTCGGAGGCGGCCAGCTGGTGGCTCACCGTCCGCGCCGACTCGGTCACGGCCTTTCTGCCCCACCCGGACGGCACGACGACGGTGGTTCGGACGGGCTTCAAGCTTGCCGTGGAGAATCGCAGCATCTCGCGAGGGTGGCCCATCGCCATGGAGGTGCCCCTGCCGCCGGAACGCAACCAGGTCATCTACCTGCGCCTTGCGCACGACGCCCACAGCTATCGCACGAGCAACCGCCCGGTCGTGCCTCGCCTGGAAGCCGCGAAGGCCGCCCGCGACGCCCTGACGCGGCGAGACTACTTCCAGGGCGCCTTTTTCGGCGTCATGCTGGCGCTGGGTCTCTACAACCTGTTTCTCTTCTTCACGATACGGTCGCGCCCCTATCTGCACTACGTGCTGGTGACGCTCTTCTGGGCGCTGTACTGGATGACGGGCCTGGGGTACCACATCGATTTCGGGTGGCCGGCCTCCGCCCCGGGCGCCTATGAGGTCAACTTCTTCGTGATGCTGGGCATTCCCATCTTCCACGTCCTGTTCACCCAGCATTTTCTGAATACGCGCCGGTTCGTGCCCAGGCTGCACCACCTCCTGACGGCGATCCTCGTCGCATGCATCGGCGTGGGCCTGCTGGCGCTGGGCGGGACCTGGCTGCTCGCGGAGCGGCTGGCAGCGAGCCTGGCGCTCGTCTTCGCGCCGACGGTCATCGTCGTGGGCGTGCTGGTCTACCGGAACGGCTACACCCCGGCCCGCTACTATCTGCTGGCCTGCGCCGCCCTTTCGGTGGGCGTGGTGCTCTACACGCTGCGCTGGTTCGGCGTCCTCCCCGAGACCACGCTTACGCTGCACAGCCTGCAGATCGGCGTGGTGCTGGAGGCCGTGCTGTTCTCCCTCGCCCTGGCCGATCGCATCCGGCTGCTGGAGCGCGAGCGCAACCAGGCGCTGGAGCAGAAGAGCCGCGCCGAGGCTATGACGCGCGCCCTCCGCGAGACGGACGAGCTTAAGACGCAGCTCCTCGGCCTCGCCGCGCACGACCTCCGCAGTCCGCTGACCAACATCATCGGGTATACGGATCTGCTGCAGGAGACTGTCCCCGACACGATGCCGCAGGAATCGCTGCGGGCCATCCGCCGGGCGGCACATCGGATGTCGACGCTGCTGACGGACCTGCTCAACACGACGGCCATCGAGTCGGGCGCCATCGCCTTCTCGCCCGCCCCCGTCGACCTCGCAAACGTCGTGGAAGGCACCGTGGAGGCGTATCAACCTCGCGCCGAGGCGAAGAGCCAGGACCTGACGCTGGACCTCCCGGCGGCGACGACGCTCGTGCATGCAGACGCGGAGCGGCTTCGGGAAGCCCTAGACAATCTCATCAGCAACGCCATCAAGTTCACGCAACACGACGGCGACATCCGCGTGGCCGTGCTTCGGCACAACGGGCACGCCCGCGTCCTGGTGCAAGACAACGGCCCCGGCCTCTCGCCGGAAGACCAGGAGCATCTCTTCACGCGCTTCAGACGCCTGTCGGCGCGCCCCACCGGCAACGAGCCCTCCACGGGCCTCGGCCTCTCGCCGGAAGACCAGGAGCATCTCTTCACGCGCTTCAGACGCCTGTCGGCGCGCCCCACCGGCAACGAGCCCTCCACGGGCCTCGGCCTGGCCATCACGAAGCACATCGTGGACCTGCACGATGGCCGGATCTGGGCGGACAGCACGCCCGGCGAAGGCACGACGTTCGTGATCGAACTCGCGTTGCTCCGCGCGGCGGTCGGGCAGACTGCGTAGCCAGCGCCAGCGAGAACACCGCGCCGGAACGGATGTCAGGTGTGCCTCGTCCGTGAGAAGGTAGCTTCCTCACCGTCGTGTGCCCCGGGTTGTTCG